>DATHEH010000091.1:0-7873 GCA_035318685.1 Ferruginibacter sp. | reverse complement strand
CTAAGCGCAGGCATGGACATCACTTCAAAACTAAATGTAACAACAAATATAAATTATGCCACCAACTCTGCACAGCGCCCAACACAGGGTTCTGAATATGGTGCACGGTATATGACACAGTGGTTTCAACGTAACGTGGACATGAAACGCATGAAGGATTATAAATACAGCGACGGAACTTTTTTAAACTGGAACCTGAACAGGCCAAGTACCGTAACAGGAGAGATCACCAATTTTAAACCCCTGTATTGGAACAATCCCTATTATGAAGTCTATGAGAATCCCATCACTGACAGCAGGGACAGGATCTTTGGCGACATAGGACTTACTTACCAGTTATTACCCGGTTTATCACTCAGTGGCTTTGCACGTACAGATATGTTCATCCAGAATATTGAAGAAAAATCAGCAGTAGGAGGAAGAAGGCTTTCCGGTTATGCAGTAGGGAAGTACCAGAACAAAGAAATGAACTATGAATTTTTAGCGCAGTACAATAAAACCTGGAAGGACATTACCCTGAACGCAAATGTTGGCGGCAACCTGTATAAAAGAAAATATACAGAAGTTACAGAAGCGACAGCAGGAGGGCTTTCTGTTCCGGGTTGGTATAATATCGGAGCTTCTATTGACAGGCCAGTCGTTGGTAGTTATTTAACAAGAAAAGAAATACGCAGTATATACGCAATGGCTTCTGTAGGATACAAGAATACCTATTTCCTTGATGCATCAATCAGGAATGACCATTCTTCAACCTTGCTTGAAGAAAATAATTCCTATTCTTATCCATCTGTTGGAGGCAGCTTTGCCTTCAGTGAACTGGTAAAGTGGAGACCACTTTCTTTTGGAAAAATAAGGCTCAGCTATGCAAAAGCAGGTTCTGACCTTTCTCCTTATGAAACTTCCTTTGTATATGCCCCGGGCACGGTATATACATCTACACCACCGGTAAACACCCTTGCGGTACCGGATAACCTTAATAATCCCCAGAGCCAGCCTTCATTTGCAAATTCATATGAGGCCGGCCTCGACCTCCAGTTCTTTAAGAACAGGTTAGGGGTTGATTTTACCTACTATAAGCAAAAAAATAAGAAACAGGTACTTAATTTAGTTGTGTCGGGAGCCAGCGGGTATGCTTCTACTACTATCAATGCAGGCTTAATTGAGAATAAAGGTATTGAACTTACATTAACCGGTAAACCAATATTGGCTAAGAGATTTTCATGGGAAGCAACATTTAATATAAGCAGGAATAAGAGTATGGTCGTGGAGCTGCACCCAGGTATCAATGTATACACGTATAGTTCTACTACCTATTCCAGTGTTACCAGCTTCCTGAATTCCTACGTGGGAAAACCATTTGGTAGTTTGATTGGCCAGGCATACCTGAGAGACCCGGCCACCGGTGCAAAACTCCTGGATGCGAACAATATGCCCATGTACACAGATGCTACCTATGACTTTGGATCAGTATTACCTGATTATACCGGGGGTTTCCAGAATAGCTTTAAAATTTTCGGGTTTGATCTCAGTGCCATGATAGATTACCAGTTTGGGGGCCAGTTCTTCAGCCGTTCTCAAATGCTGAATGTGAGAACGGGGCAGGCACCGGTTACTGTAGAAATGAATGATAAAGGATTTAATGTAAGGGACCCGGTAGCTACAGGCGGTGGTGTAAGGATCGACGGAATTTCCAATGCTACCAAACTTCCGGTAACCGCGTATGTGAATGCACAGACCTATTATAATACCATTGTGGGCAGAAGAATTTATGAAGACTGGTTGTATGATGCTTCGTACATTAAATTAAGGGAGATACGGCTGGGCTATGTGTTTGGAAAAAGTTGGTTTGGTAAATTACCTTTCAATAGTATTGGCGTAGCGTTCATTGCCCGTAACCCGGCGATGATCTGGAAGAAAGCGCCGAAAGGACTGGATCCTTCCGAGCTTTCTACCGGTGGGCAGTCGATCAGCTGGTATGAATCCGGACAGGCCAATACTGTTCGGTCTTATGGCATCAACCTAAACATCAATTTTTAAAAAACGATCTATGAAAAAGATACTAATGATTTTATCTGCAGGATTATTTTTAGCAGGTTGTAAAAAATTCAATGCAGATATTAATACAAATACCAACGCTCCCAGCCAGGCTTCGGGTACGCAATTGATAGCTAATGCGTCTTTATTTCTTCCGGGTCTTAGTGCTAACCCGCAGGGAGAGTTTATGGCGCAGTACCTGGCAGAAACCCAATACCCGGGAGCATCGCTTTACCCGGAGGGAGGTACCAGTTTTTATGGACTTTACCAGGGGCCATTGATAAACCTTGAAGCGGTTTTACATTCCGAACTTACACCAACGGAAGGCCCTGTGAACAATCAACGGGCGGTGGCTAAAATATTGATGGCATATTTTTATTGGCATATTACCGACCGTTGGGGAGACGTTCCTTTTACAGAAGCATTAAAAGGTGCGGCAAACTTTACACCTAAATATGATACCCAGGAATTTATTTACGATAGTATTTTTAAAATGCTTGATGATGCCAATTCCATGATCGTTGCGGGAAATATCTCAAATGATATTATTTACGGAGGAGATATTAATAAATGGAAAAGACTTGGTAATTCCATTCATTTATTGGCAGCATTAAGATTATCCGAAGTAAATCCGCAAAAGGCGAATAGCGAATTTAATAAATCCATTACTGCGGGGGTTATAGCTGCAAACACAGATAATCTTACTTACAAACATTTAGCAGATGCAAGTAACCAAAACTACTGGTACGGGCAGGTCGTTAATCAAAACAGGGAATGGTGGGCTTTAACGGAAACGCTGGTGGATTATATGAACCCGCAAAATGACCCACGCCTACCCATATATGGTAAAAGGAATAATCTAAATGTTTTTAAAGGTTTGACATTTGGAACAACAGTTGGCTTACCCAATACAACAGGTGTTTCTTTATTGGGAACGGCCATTTATGCCCAGGCCGCACCCGTTCACCTGGTTACGTATTCCCAGGTTTTGTTTGCAAAAGCAGAAGCGGCTAAAAGAGGATGGATACCAGGCGGAGATACAGAGGCAAAAATAAATTACGACCTGGCAATCGATCAGTCTGTCCGGCTTTGGACAGGTGGCACTACAGGCCTCGCCGCATTTATGCTGGCACCCGGTATACCTTATAGTGCCGCTACAGCATTCCAGCAAATTGCAATGCAGCGATATGTTCACCTGTTCATGCATGGATTTGAAGCATGGGCAGAATGGAGAAGAACAGGTTACCCTAATAACCTTGTATCTCCTGCCGGAAAAGCAGTTCCTTTAAGACATAGTTATCCTCCCAATGAAGTTTTTAACAACGGGCCTAATTATACGGAAGCGGTGCAGCGGCAGTTTGGAGGAGTAGATGGACTTTACGGAAAACTGTGGTGGGATAAACCATAAATAATCTTATCAAATGTTTACAGCAAACTTCATAATTCATTTTATGAAGTTTTTTTTATTTGCATGTTGCATACCTTTCCTTTTACCCTTAATTTTAAATCATGGAATTTTACGATTCTTACTTCGAAGAAAATAAAGCATCCTGGAATAAGCGTACCGCTGTTCATAAGGATTCTGCTTTTTATGACCTTGCTTCATTTAAAGAAGGAAAAACATCCCTGAATAAAATAGAATTGGATGAGGTGGGTGATGTAAATGGAAAAACCTTATTACACCTGCAATGCCATTTTGGTATGGATACCATGAGCTGGGCCAGGGAAGGGGCAACAGTAATGGGTGTTGATTTTAGCGATGAAGCAATTAAGCTTGCGCAGGAATTGGCTGCTGAATTAAATATTCCTGCTATTTTTATTTGTGCAAATATTTATGACCTGGTGAACTCTTTAAAAGTTTCCCCTGCCGGAGGGGATTTAAAGGGGGCTTTTGATATCGTTTTCACTTCTTATGGCACTATTGGCTGGCTACCCGACCTGGATAAATGGGCAGCGATCGTTGCCTATTATCTTAAGCCCGGGGGAATTTTTTATATCGCAGACTTTCACCCGGTACTATGGATGATGGACGATAACCGGGAACGCATTAAGTATAATTATTTTAACACCGAAACGATAACAGAAGAAATAAGCGGCACTTATACGGACCGGGACGCTCCCATAAGATCTGTAGAGCATGGGTGGAACCATTCTTTTATGGAAATAATAAATGCACTTACCAGGCACGGGCTTGAAATCGTACAGTTCAATGAATTCAGCTATTCTCCCTACAACTGTTTTAGTAACCTTGAACAGGGAGAAGACGGTATGTGGCGTATTAAGGGCATGGATGAAAAGATGCCGGTGATGTATTCGATAAAGGCGGTTAGAAAATAAGATAGCATTATCGGCGAGGCCTTAAAGACATCCTCAGCTTTAGCGAGCTATCCAAATTCCCCTATCTTCGCAAAAATATTCAAGGCGATGCTCCCAAAGTATAAAAGAATCTTGCTCAAGCTTTCCGGCGAATCATTAATGGGCGATAAAAATTTTGGTTTAGACAGCGGAGTGATCGCCCGATATGCACAGGATATAAAATCAATAACAGAATTGGGCGTACAGGTGGCTATTGTAATCGGGGGTGGCAATATTTACCGGGGCATGAATGAAGCCGAGAGTGGCATTGAGCGGGCACAGGGGGATTATATGGGTATGCTGGCAACAGTTATTAACGGGATGGCACTGCAAAGCGGGCTGGAAAAAGCAGGAATATATACCAGGTTACAAAGCGCTATTAAGATGGAACAAATAGCAGAGCCCTATATCCGCAGGAGGGCCATGCGCCACCTTGAAAAAGGAAGGGTGGTTATTTTTGGCGCCGGTACGGGTAATCCTTATTTCACTACTGATACCGCGGGTTCTTTAAGAGCAATTGAAATTAAAGCCGATATTATTTTAAAAGGAACGAGGGTTAATGGCATCTATACAGCAGACCCGGAGAAAGACCCCAAAGCAACAAAGTACGATACCATATCTTTTGCAGATTGCATTCAAAAGAACCTGAAAGTAATGGACATGACAGCATTTACCCTGTGCATGGAAAATAATTTGCCTATTGTTGTTTTTGATATGAATACATCAGGAAATCTTTTAAAAGTTGTTACAGGAGAAAAAGTAGGAACACTGGTAACCTAAGATACATAGCACACAATATAAAAACGGGCTGCATGAATGTGCAGCCCGTTTTCGTTAGTTAACCAGATCAGAGTGTACTGAGGTAATGTATTATATCGGGTAAAGATTTTTTTATGGGTTTTACCGGCACCGGCTGTAAGGGGTTTCCTGTTGTGGTTGTTAAAGTAACGGCACTTTCATACCCTAAGTAATAATCGTTGGCCTGTTTGGAAATAACAACCACAGTTATGGCTTTGCCGGCGGGTAATTTTCCTGTACTGAATTTCCTGGTATTTACATTTCCATACATACCCACTACAGAACGTATATCCTTAAATACGGTAAATGCTACGGTATTGGCATTGGTAAAATATGTAGGCAGTTCTGCAGCAACTGTTATCCTTGGGATACCGGCAGTATCATAAAAGTAATCGCAATTTAACCAACGCAGGTGGTTGGTATAAATCTCATAAGACTGACTGCCGATAAAGAGTTTATTATTTGCTGTATCAGGGTTTGGTATCCAGTTGAATTTTTCAGTATTGGTTTCGTCACCCACAAACAACTCCATCAATGGATTTGGAACACCGTCGGAATACCGGATATTATATTTTATACCTGGTGCAAGCTGAACCGACAATCCGTTCTTTTTTAAATTGATGAATATTTCCCCGCCGCTTACCAATAACCTGTTATCGGAAGTGGTTGGCTTATTCAGCCTGATCATATCTCCTTTTGTTTTAACCACCAATACTTCCACATCTATTTTGCCGGTAATGATCTGCCCCAGGTTGTTTATACAAGCGTTTGGAGGAAAATTAAGCTGCAGGCCTCCCGGTGTTATGACGCTCGCAATATTGCTGCCTGCAATGATGCTGTCATGATGCGTTGCAATAGTGATATTGCTCTTAAGAATGGAAACGGGCATTGTAGCAGTCACTACATTGTACCATGCGGTATCAGGCCCATTTGGCTGTCCCGGGTCGGGAACAAAAATATCAGTATTTTTTTGGCAGGCACTTAAAAAAAGTACGAAGCCTATTAATACTTTTATAATTGTTTTTGTTTTCATCAGTTTCAATTTTTTAAATCAGCGCACTATATAACAGATGCTTCATTTTCATTTTTTGCTGCCTGTTATCTTAAGTCAACTCTTATGCCCAGTCGCAGGCCTGCTGTTTGATTTTTTTGTTTTAATGTGATCTTATCTTCGTTCACCTGTGAAGGATTATAACGGAAATAAGGTTCTGCCATTATATGAAGTTTGTCATTCAGCCTGTAATAAACAGATACAGCTCCCATAAAACCAATTCCGGCATTTGTTTTAAACTGGTAAGGTGAAGAACTTTTCCCAGTTGTGATATTCACCGGCTGCGAATGCCTGTCCAGTATTTCGCCTTTCTGCCAGCTATATATATTTACTACTGGCCCCACGTTTATATTGGCGTGCAATCTTCCATTACCGATCTCGTAGCCTACCATTAGCGGGATGTCGATACTGCGGTACTTATTATGGTTTGTTTTGTAACGTGTGCCCGTGGTAATATAACTCCCGGTAGTATCGCCATTGGCGTCAATGATATAAGTTATTTGTACCAGGTTGCCCTGTACAAAAGTGAATTTTTCATTTATCTGGCTGTAATTAATACCTCCGCGGATACTCATGGAATTGTTGAATACTTTTGTATAGCGTATGCCCGCGCTATAAGCAGAAGTGAACTTGGTGCTTTCTTTTCTTTTTTGCAGGTAGACGGAACTGCCCGTATCAGATAAACTGCGAAAAGCAATATCCGGGCCCGCATATATTTCAAGATATTTCTTATTGCCTGCAGCATCCCTCTCTAAAGAAGGGCATCCGGGTAAAAATATATAAGGATCGAAAGAAGGCGGCAGTTGCACTTTTGTTTTTTTGGCCGCAGCTATTTTTTCTGCATTATAAGTAAGCCTTCCCAGCAGTGTTCCCTGCCCGGGAAGATCGTCTTCATCTTCGTCAACATCTTTGTTTTGATAATTTGTTAATATGCCTAAGCCTGTCTTTCTTCTTTTAGTATTGTCATTGTTGGTATATCCCAGGCTGTTTTCCTCTTCATTACCCTCCGGTGAAGGAGAATAGGTATTGACTTTTTTGGAGCCGGGAACTGATAAAGAGGAATTACTATTTATGGAAACGCCACTTACCGTAATTGTACCACCGGCATTTGTGTTTGCGCCCTTAATTGCAGGTTCTGCGTTAACAGTATTAGCATTGGTTGCCTGTAAAGTATTTTTAGTTTTATTCTCCTGGTTATTATTTTCGGCCAGTTGGTTTTTTTCAGCAGTCATTTGAGCAACAACAGGCGAATTATTTTTTATGATCAGCCATGTGCCGCTGCCGGCTGCAAGCAAAAGAGCGAGCAGTAAAAGGCCATTCCGCTTATTAAAAAAGCTGATCCAAAAACCAACTGGCTTTCTTTTATCCTTTTCAGCAACAATGTTTTCCCAAATGCGTGGATGCACAGCAGGAGCATAGTTGCTAAACTGCTCCTTTATATGTTCATCAAACTGCTGGTTGTTATTCATACCGCAACTTTTTGTAATTGTATAATTTGTTTCTGCAGCATATTACGGGCTTTTACCAGCTGGCTGCGGCTGGTTCCCGATTGTATACCCAGCATCTCTGCTATCTCGTCGTGCTGGTAACCTTCTATCACGTATAAGTTAAAGATGAGCCGGTACCCGTCGGGTA
>DATHEH010000090.1:0-3047 GCA_035318685.1 Ferruginibacter sp. | reverse complement strand
TTTATTACTACAACTATTTGACTTAATGTTATTTTTTAAAACTAATAATGCACCCATGAGAATTTTTTTGTTACTGTTCCTGTTATCTGCAATTTCCTTTAACTGCAAGAAAGAGGACAGTACGCCTCCGGCTACCCCTGCATCATTACCAACACTTACCACAACAGCAGCAAGTTCTATAACTGCTACGACATTAGTAAGTGGCGGCATTGTCAGTGCTGATGGCGGTGCCCAGGTTATTGCCTATGGAGTTTGCTGGAGTACAGCACCGAACCCCGTGGTGACCGGCAGTCATACTTTTGACGGTATAGGAAAAGATACATTCACCAGCGTAATAACAGGTCTTGCCCCCGTAACTAATTATTATGTCAGGGCTTATGCAACTAATTCGGCGGGCACAGCATATGGTAATGAGATAACACTTACCACTACTGTACCTGATGTTTTCGTGGTGGGAACAGAGTCGAATGGTACAGATTCCATTGCCACCGTCTGGAAAAATAATGTTCCAACGATCTTAACGACCAATAAGTCAGTAGCAAATTCGGTGTTTGTTTCCGGGATACATGTTTATGTTGCCGGGAACGAGATGATCTCCTCGTCCCGGACTGCAAGGATCTGGAAAAATACTGTGCCGGCTTCTTTAAGCGGTACCAATGCTACATCTGTTTTTCTTTATGGCGCAGATGTTTATGTGGCTGGCCAGGAAAATGATCTTTTTGGTAATAAAATTGCGAAATATTGGAAGAACGGTGTTGGAACTGCGTTAACAGTCCCTTCAGCCTCAGCAGAGGCTAATTCAGTATTTGTTTCAAACAGCGATATATATGTTTCAGGATCTGAAAGGGTAGGGGCAACAGATGTAGCCAGGCTTTGGAAAACCGGTTTGGTAGGCTCATTGACCAACGGGGTTAACAATGCTACGGCGCGGAGTGTGTACGTTTCAGGAAACGATGTTTATGTAGCAGGAGATGAACTCATCGGAGCAAATAATATTGGCAGGATCTGGAAGAATGGAGTGGCGACAACGCTGGGGAACGGAACGAGTACTGCAATTCCCTTTTCTGTTTTTGTTTCGGGTACGGATGTTTATGCAGCCGGCTACCAGGTGATCGCCGGAAAATCGGTAGCTACGTTATGGAAGAACGGGGTGGCGACAGCTTTAGTGAACAGTGCTTTAAATTCATTTGCTTATTCGGTTTATGTTTTTTACGGGGATGTTTATGTTGCAGGGTCGGAAGGAAATGTTGCGAAGTTTTGGAAGAACGGCGTGGCAACTTCTTTAACCAATGGTGCTAACGGAGCTTATGCCACGGGCGTATTTGTAAGATAAAGTTCCCGCAACTATAATTTATTTTTTCTCCGGTCACGCACCATGAGTATTATATTCAATACAAAACAAAGCAGGAAAATTGTCAATGTGGCCTGTTCCACCAATTGCCGGTCCATGTCCTTACCGGTTAATTTTAAGATGAGGAAATGTATATAGGAATTCGATTTATCATGGATGCCCATCGCTTCTCTTACCTGCCAGTGCCATTCGGTGCAGGCACAATAACCCCAGCCATACCATATACCCAGAATGAACCAGGAAAAAACAGTAAGCAGCATGGTAACAAGATGAAGCTTCCTTGTTCTTTTAAAAGCCCAGCCAACACAATTGAATAAGGTGAATGCAGTGTGAAAAACAAAGAAGACGATATTGAGAAAGGGGTACCACATATTGTATGGTTGTAGAACAAAGATAAAGTCAACCGGGTGTTTACCTGCATTAAAAAAGCCACTTAAAAAAGTGGCTTTAGATGCGTGCGGTTCTTTTATTAATGCTGTATGATGATCTTCTCTGTTCTTATACTCCTGCCTTTATCATCTGTTACTTTCAATACATAAAATCCATTGGGCAGCAGGGCTGTTTCTATCCTGGTAGCAATAGTAGCTGATGTTTTCCTGCTGACGATCCTTCCATTCATATCAGCCAGTTCAATGATCCTGTTGGCTGCAATTGAGTAATTGTACACGATAATAAATGCATTTGCAGGATTTGGATATACATCAGTGCTTTTGTCTGCAACTTCCTCTTTAATAACGGTTGTGTAAACCTGTGCCTCGGGCGCAGAAGCAGGTACATAAGTAAATTCAAGAATGCTTCCGGGGTTTGCAGGCGTTGTAGTAACGCCGCCCGTTGGGCCGGAAGTGGAGCCGCTGGAATCGCATGCAACATATATTTTCATACCATCAGGAGATACTACCACATCCCTGAACCTGCCAAGCCCACGGAAATAATGTATCGTATCCGAAATGAGGCTTTGTCCGTCATTGCTTAACTGGTACCTTGATACCGTGCCTTTTTTCAGGTTGGTGATGAGTAAAGAATTTTGCCAGCCCGGAATGGCATTGCTTCCATAAAAATCTGCTCCTGATGGAGCAACCGATGGCCATAACATATTGTCGCCGCCGGTTGGCGGGTTCGTGGAAGGGAATAAAGAGCGTAAAGGTTCTTTAGCATTTAAAACAACACAATTGTTTTGTTCATTTACAATGCTGAAGCCGCCGGTAGTTCTCCCGTTATAATTGCCATCGCACCAGCCGATAACATTGGGCCAGCCGTAATTTCGTTCCCGTTCAATGGTATTTATTTCATCATCACTGTAAGGGCCATGCTCATCACTGTATAAGATATCAACGCCATTCACCTTTCCCCATACCAAACCCTGGGGGTTGCGATGACCAATAGAATAAACTGCCGTTGGCAGCCCGCCATTTGTGTATGGATTATCCGCAGGTATCCAGGAACCTCCTGTCAATTCTGTATTCAGACGGAGAATTTTGCCTTCATATATATTCAGGTTCTGCGCATTATTTACCCGGTTGATATTATCAAACTGCCCGGCTCCCATATCTCCAACTGAATAATATAATTTCTGATCAGGACCTATCGCAATTCTTGCAGAGTTATGATCATTGCTTCCGGGTATATCCTGTAATACAGTAACGGGAGACCCCAGCAACTGCGTGGTAGAATTGTAGGTATACCTTGCAATTCTTGT
>DATHEH010000089.1:0-23358 GCA_035318685.1 Ferruginibacter sp. | reverse complement strand
CGCGCTGGTAATTCTTCCATTGCTGCAACATATAATCACTCACCATAAAACCATTGGCCTGTGCTTCCACTAAAAAGTGGCCGGCATAATTCGTACCCCATTCATCAGATTCTGACAGTCCGGGCCAGTAACTAAAGCCACCGCCCGGCCGTTGAAAATTCTGCAGCTTTGCAATCCCGGCCTTTACATTTTTATCTACCTGTGCTTTTTTATAGTCATCGAGGTCTGTTAATTGTTTCAACACCAGTTGCGGGAAAACTGCCGATGTTGTTTGTTCAATACAGCCATGCGGGTATTGGATCAGGTAATTCAGCCGCTTTTGCAGGTTCATGGATGGGATGCTGGATATCTCAACTACAGCCGTGCTTGTTGCCGGCACGCCAATAGGAGAGGCCGTTGTTTTCCATTGTTGTCCCGGCGCTAAAGTGATCTCTGTTACACTGGTAACAGGAGGATTGGGGTTACGGATATCCAACTCAACCTCATAGTCTGCTTTTTCATTTCCGGAACTTGCCAGCAGTTTTACTTTTCCAATTCCAACATTAGGTTTTACCCTTACATCAAAATAAACCATCTGCTCACCCGTTTGAGAAAAATTAATTGACTGTGCTTTATTGCCAACTACTTCCAGGTAAGGATTTGACTGGAGGGAAATATTTACTTTCCTGATATTGTTTTCCATTGCGAAAACTGTAACGGGTAATTTGATCGTCTCGCCGGGTCCAAGTACCCTGGGCATAGTTGCCAGCATCATCAACGGTTTTTTTACGGCAACAGCTTTTTCAGTAGCGCCATAACTGCCATCATGAGCCGCAATTACCATTGCCCTCACCGAACCGATATAAGATGGCAGGGTGAATGTTTGTTTCTGTGTCTGGTTCCTGTTAAGGTGAAATGGCCCCAGGAATTTTACCACCGGTTTAAAACGGTTGGCCGTTTTTTGTTTTACAGGTCCGTCTTCATTATCACCGCCAATGGTCAGGATCCGTTCCAGGTCACCGCCCCAGGCGCCGATCACGTAGTCGAACATGTCGAAGCTTTTTACACCAAGCGCTTCCCTTGCATAAAATGCATCATGCGGGTTGGGTGTTTTGAATCTTGTAAGGTCAAGCAAGCCTTCATCCACAATTGCAACAACATAGGTCATTACTTTTCCCTGCTTTTCACTTACTGTAAAAGAAACCGCTTGTTCAGGGCGGATGGAATTAGGAATATTGATGACGGGGTTTAAAACCGTGTTCTTGTCTTCAACAAAAAGAGGAATGGAACCATACATTCTTATCGGCAGGTCATTGATCGTTTGTGAATGTGGTTGCAACAAGCTCGCCGTTGCATATACATTCGGAGCCATCGAAGCATCTGCCTTGAATTTTATTACGGTTTGTCCCTGCTTTGTTTCTTCCCAGAAGGATCTTATTACTTTGGTCCCGTTCTCTAAACTAACCAATACTCTCCCGCCTTTGCTGCTCGGAATGGTTAAAGAGATATCTTCACCCACATTATATTTCTCTTTGTTGGCCGCAAAGGATAACATGGAAGCAGCGGTCTGGTCATCATTGCCTTCCCTGCTTTGCCAGCCGGGTTCATCAATGTATAATGTAGAGCCGGTTGTATGACCACTTTTCAGGTCTTTCACAAGGATCAAATAGCGGCCCCATTCATTTTCTGATGTGCCAAATGTCCATTGCCCACGGCCGCCATTTAATTTAACGGTTTCTTTCTTCAACAGTTTATTGTATTCGTTCTGGGTAAAGTTGCTGAGGTTGTCGCCGTTATCATCCCACCACCAGCGCCATTGAATGCGGTAGAACTGTACCTCCACTTCATTGCTGCCGGCAATTAAATTTCCGCGGCTGTCAACATTTACAATTTGTGCGGTATGATTTTTACCGGCAAGTAAAAAATCAAATGGCTTTTCACCATCCGGTAATTTTAAACCAACATAGCCTGAATAAGGACTGTAAGGTATGGTTACATTATCAATACTGAAACTTCCGCCCGGTTCAAAAACCTTTACTAGCATATTTGCACTCAGCATGCCCGGTGCTGTTTCATCTATCTCGAAATTTGTTTTTAGTGCGGCATTACCCTGTTCATCCAATGTGCCCTCATAAATAGTTTTCATTTGCGTGGAATAATTTGCAGTAGGATTGTCAAAATCAAAGCCTGCAAATTTTGCAAAGGAGGTCTTTTTGGAATACAGCGATGCGTCGATCTTTGCTTTCAGGTTCTTTCCCAATGCCCCGAACAGCCATTTGGCATTGATGTTTCCAACCGATGTGCTGCCAATACCCAGTAAAGCATCCTTACCAAAATCAACATTTATTTTTAAACGGTTTGGCATTACGGTCTCCACCTTGATGCGCTTTTCAAATGCAGCACCGCCTACTTTTATTTTTGCCAGCCAGTTGCCTGTTGGTGCGGATGCATCGGTATGTGTTTTAAAAAGATAGAATCCGTCTTCCCCATCATTTTGTACAGTGTGTTTGTACAACTGCCCCTGGGGTGTGAATAAACTGAATTCAACCGGGTGATCTTTCGGCAATTTTCCCTGCTTATCTTCCACGATAAAGTTCAGGTACATGGTATCACCCGGCCGCCATACACCACGTTCGCCGAATATGAATCCCTTGATGCCGTTCTTTACTTCCTCGCCGCTTACATCAAAGCGACTTAGCGGTAATGAACTTCCATCATCAAGTTTTAAATAGCCTCTTTCATTTCCTTTTTTGGCGATTAATAAAAATGGTTTTCTTTTCAGGTCGATCGTTGCAAAACCATCGTTGCCGCTTTTTGTTTTAGCAATGATGGTTTGCTGGAAGTCCATTATCTCCATTTCCACTGAACCCATCGGCTCGGTGGTAAGGATATTACTCACAGCAATATTCAGGCTGTTATCATTGCCACGTTTTGCGGTAAGCCCGATATTACTGGCCAGGATATTTCTTGTTGCCCACCTGTCTTTGTTATAATAAGACCTGCTCGCAGGATCATTCCTTCTTTCCCAGCTATAGCCATAGGGATAATACGAATCATACCTGTCCCAGAATGCATCGTCCTCATCCACGCCCGCCGTAGCGTATTCAGTATATCCTTCGTCATAATAGTTTTCCTCATCTTCTGAGCCCGTTTTGGCAGAAGTATCGGCAGACTGGTATAAAGAATATTCAGGGCGGAAGCCAATGGTTACTTTGTAAATAGCGCCCTGTTCTGTTTTTAAGAACTTATCGATATCTAAAGAGAAGTGCTGCTTCTTATGCAGGTCCATTGTTTTGTCATCATCCAGTCTTAATGTTTTTTGAACAACGGGTTTGGCAACCCTTCTCAGTTCACTGTTCCCGCCCAAATTATTTTCCTGTAAGAACTGGGGTACATTATTTTCAAATATTTTAATGATGCTGATGTCAACAGCGTTTAAGTTGATGGATTCAAAAGGCAATACCAGCCTTCCGCTGTTGGGTAATATATTCCCCTTGCCATGGATCCTGACCGAAGGCAGTTTATTTTCAAAATTGATATTGGATGCGAATCCTTTATCCAGCACATCACCCCATGTATTTTTTATACCGGGATTAATGTTTACCGTGTAATTGCCGTCCAGCTTACCATTACCAAAAACTTTTACTTCGCTGCCATTGATGGTATAGGAAATATCAGACTGGCCGCTGATGGTAATGAGGCCATTAAGGTCCTGCCCGATGGCGATCATATCGCTGAACTGCACGGATGCATATTGCTGTGCCTCATTCATCGCCACTACTTCCAGCACTTTAAAGTCGCCTACAGCAGGAACGGCAACAGTATTTTCACCCTTTAGTTCTATATGCATTGGCTTGCCATCCCAAAGCACGATCATATTACTTACTGACTTTAAGCGCTCAATATTTTCGATGGAATAGCGATGTGTTTTCGTTGCATCATTATGCTGCCAGGTTATTTTTAAGGGCTTATTATTTTGTGTTATGGTGAGTAATTTTTCGATCTGTGTGCCATTTTCCACGTCTGCTGTTTCAATGTTTCCACTAAAGCTCATTTTATTTTTTGTGCCCGAACTTCGCAGTCCGTCGTCGGAAATTTTAAATGAGGGCTTAACCGTTTTAATACTGAATTTAAAACCGGAGAACTTGTCGGGCACTTTTGTGACCTTACCCAGTTTAAAACTCACTTCATAAAGCTGGTCGGATTTTAAATGCTGCTCGGGTTTGAATTCAATTGTTCTCGCATCCATCCAGAATGCTTTTCCTTTTACGGAAGGAGAAAAACTGAACAGGGATTCTTTTACTTCTTCACCAACAGCATGCGTGGTGTTGGCATCGGCTGACAGCTGGATGCGTACAGCGGATGTTTTGGAAACGACGCCGGTGGTATAGGCGTCAATGTACTTACTGAATGCGGGATCAACATCAATCCATTTTTCTTTTTTGCTGCAGGAGAATAAAGAAGCGATCACGATCAGGCATAGTAAGGTCCGTAAAAAAGTTACTTCGAACTTTTTGTTACGAGGTTCACGGTCGGGGTCCATAAAATTGAAATGGTTTTGTTGAAGTTGGTTGACCCTGGTGGAATCACCAAAGTCGGCATTTTTTATTTGCTATGTAAATGTTGAAAGAATTTTTGATATCTGCAAGGGGAGAGAAAAATAATTTTAGTTAAAAGATATGTAAAACCTATTTGTAGTTTGCGGTTTGTGGTTTACGGTTGGTTCCTGCTAAGACTAAAGCATTTGGTTGCGCAACAGGTCTTCAAATTCATCTCTCCGCCTTACCAGTTGGGCTTTGCCTTCCTTTACCATCACTTCGGCTGGTTTTAACCGTGAGTTGAAGTTGCTGCTCATCTCAAAGCCATAAGCGCCGGCATTATAAAAGACGAGGACATCGCCTTCGCTAACCTCGTTCAGTTTCCTGTCCCAGGCAAAAGTGTCTGTTTCGCAGATATTGCCTACCACGGAGTATTTTTTTACAGGCCCTGACGGGTTACTGATGTTCTCGATCTTATGGTAGGCTTCGTAGAACATGGGCCTGATCAGGTGATTAAAGCCGCTGTTGACATTTACAAATGTTGTTGCCGCGGTTTCCTTGATAACATTTACTGTTGTTAAAAGGTAACCGGCACCGCTCACCAAAAATTTCCCGGGCTCAAACCAAACCTGCAAATGCCTGCCATTGGGGTTAGGATGATTATTAAAGGCCTCGTTCACTTTTTGCGCAAGCAAAGTAATATCTGTTTCCGTATCACCGTCTTTATAAGGAACTTTAAAGCCGCCGCCAAGGTCAATGGATTCCAGTTCGTTAAATTTTGGTATGATGTCGAACAGCACTTCAATGCCTTTTACAAAAATGTCTACGTCCTTAATATCGCTGCCGGTATGTATGTGCAGGTTTTGAATAAAAAGATCATATGCTGATACCAATAAAAGGATTTTGTCCAGCTGGTCTACAGGAATACCAAACTTACTTTTATCATGTCCGGTAGAGATCTTTATATTTCCTCCACCCATGATATTTGGCCGCAGCCGGATACCCACCGGGTAGCTATGGCCGAATTTTTTTCCAAACTTTTCAAGGTTTGCCAGGCTGTCGATATTAATATGTACACCCAGGGACTGCGCTTCTTCTATTTCAGAAAAATGAATGCCATTACTGGTATAAAGGACATGCTGCGGTTCAAAGCCTGCATGCAAAGCAAGTCTTACTTCATTGACAGAGCTGCAGTCAACATTACAACCTATACTTTTAATATGCTTAAGAATATGGATATTGGTCAAGGCCTTGCAGGCATAAAAGAATTTTGTATCCGTTTGCGCAAAAGCATCGGTAAGTTTTTTGTACTGCGCTGTGATATGCTCTGCGTGGTAAACATAGAGCGGCGTACCAAATTCATTTGCTGTATTAATTAATTCCTGCTGTGATAATGAAGGCATGTTGCGAAAATAATGAATGAGGAGCGATTTCGTTTAATCTAACCGCCGGCAGGGTTAAAAACTGTCGGGGTTTATGCAATTAGTTCCTGTATCTCGGTTGGCTCCATGTTGGCATTGCGCATGGCGATCCCTCTTACGGCGTTGGCAGTAAATTCCATGAATGCTTTTTTTGTAATATCGTCATCACCCACCATTGCGGGAACACCAATATCACCTCCCTCGCGAATGCTTTCAACAATGGGTACCTGGCCAAGGAAAGGAATATCAAATTCTTCTGCTAAATTTTTTCCACCATCCTTACCAAATATGTAATATTTATTACCAGGTAATTCGCTTGGGGTGAAATAACTCATGTTCTCCACCAGCCCGATAACGGGAACTTTTAATTGTGCCTGGCCAAACATGGCAATTCCTTTTTTAGCATCAGCAAGCGCCACGGTTTGAGGTGTGGTAACTACAATAACACCGGTAACCGGCACGGTTTGTACAATGGTAAGATGAATATCGCCGGTGCCGGGTGGCATATCTATAACGAGGTAATCCAGTTCTCCCCAATCCACATCACTCACAAACTGGCGGATAGCGCTGCTCACCATTGGTCCGCGCCACACTACGGCCTGCTTCTCGTCAATAAGCAAACCGATGCTCATCATCTTGATGCCGAATTTTTCTATCGGAACGATCAATCCTTTACCGTTAACATCTTTCATCAGTGGTCTTTCACCACGCACACCAAACATGATGTGCTGGCTGGGCCCATAAATATCCGCATCCATCAGGCCAACCTTTGCGCCGCCTGCTGCAAGGGCGAGGGCAAAATTGGAAGCGACGGTGCTCTTGCCCACACCACCTTTACCACTTACCACGGCAATGATATTCTTTACACCGGTTAGGATTGTTTTTGCGTCTTTCCGGTTACTGCTGGTATTACTGCTGAAATTTACGGTAACCACGGCTTCTTTATTCACCAGTAATTTCACCGCGTTGATGCATGCATTCATGATCAGGTCTTTCAACGGACAGGCAGGCGTGGTAAGTACTACAGTGAATGAAACATTATTGCCATCGACCTTAATGTCTTTCACCATATTCAGTGTAACCAGGTCCTTACCAAGATCGGGTTCCTGCACGTTACTCAAAGCCTTTAAAATATCCTCGTTCGTCATCGTTCAATTATTTGTTAAAAACCGGTTGGAGCAGCAAAATTAGCCATTGATCCCTTTACTTTGTTTATTAATTAAGGAATGTTGTTATTTTAGAGTAATCATTTGGTTTTCATGGCATCATAGTTGTGAACATTTGTTCTGTCCTTCTTTCTTTTTAGTAAAAAGAAAGAAGGATCTCACTTGTTCGGCATACCAATACTGATCTTTTAGAATGAAGAAACTTATACCATATTTTTTTATTGTGTCTCTGTTTTTACCTGTAGCTTCCAAAGCGCAGTTTGAAACCTTTAAAGATTCGGTTGTACAATTATATGGTATCGTAATGACGGCTGATAGCCTGAAGGGGCTGGAATCAGTAAGTGTTGTTGTAAAAGGACAGAACCGCGGAACCATTACCAATGAAAAAGGCATTTTTAGTATTGTTGTATTAAAGGGCGACCAGATAGAGTTCACCAGTATTGGTTATAAACCTAAAGTGATCGGGATCCCTGCAAACCTTGAGGGTAACCAGCACAGCGTTATCCAGCTGATGGTGAATGATACGGTTTATCTTGCTGCTACTATTATTAAGTCGAGACCTTCGCGACAGCAGTTTGAAAGGGATTTTATCAATGCGAACGTACCCGACGATAATATTACCGTTGCAAGAAAGAATACCAATGAAGCCACCCGGCGTATATTGCTTGCCAATCTTCCAACCGACGGCAGGGAAGCCACCAACCGTTTTTTAAGGCAGGCCAGCAGCAAGGCATATTACCAGGGACAAACACCTCCACAAAATATCTTCAATCCACTTGCATGGGCTGAGTTCATCAAGGCATGGAAGCGTGGGGATTACAAGAAGAAATAACCCCCTCCGCCCCCTAAAGGGGGAACAAAAAACGCACGGTCTTCCATTGATTTAGTTTCTTTGTTGTTTTTAGAGGTAAAAAGTATATTATGAACTCTTCCAACAATTCCCCCTTAAGGGGGTTAGGGGGCGAATTTTTCCTTATCGGTTTTATGGGCAGCGGAAAGTCGTACTGGGGTAAGATATGGGCGGAAAAAAGCGGATTAAATTTTATTGACCTTGATGAACTGATCGAAGCAAAGGAAAAAAAAAGCATTGCGGATATTTTTGCCATCAATGGTGAAGATCATTTCCGTGACAAAGAAGCCGGGGTTTTGAAAAGCCTTGCAGGAACTAATAACTGCATCATCGCCTGTGGGGGAGGCACAGCCTGTTACCATGATAATATGAAATGGATGAATGAACACGGTACAACGGTTTATCTTGAATCAACGGTGAAGGAAATATTCGACCGTGTTTTGCGGGAGCAGGAGAAAAGGCCGTTAATAAAAAAAATGGGAATGACGGAACTGTATACTTTTATCGAACAAAAGCTAAAAGAGCGGGAACCATTTTACAACAAGGCAACTTATAGCTTACCCACTGAAGAATTGAACGTCACAAGCTTTGAAAAACTTATAACTCATAACTTATAACTTACAACTTTTCCCATGCATAAAGGATTTTTACAGGCAGCTGCAATTATAGGAGCTTTATCGGTAGTACTGGGCGCTTTTGCAGCACATGGTTTGAAAAAAATATTATCAGCCGATACGCTCCAGGTATTTGAAACCGCCGTACGGTACCAGTTTTACCATGTGTTTGCATTATTGGCGGCAGGTATTTTGTATAAAGACTTTCAAGGTACAGCGATGGAATGGGCGGGCAGGCTTTTTATTTTAGGTATGATCCTGTTCTGCGGCTCTTTATATTTCCTTTGTTATGTGAAGCATCAGCAACTGCCTTTGAACTGGGTTGGTGCTATCACACCATTTGGCGGCGCTGCATTTATTGCAGGGTGGATAATGCTTTTTTGGGGAATGCTGAGAGGATAGGAGGGAAGGAAAAATTTACCACGGAGACACGGAGATGGGCACAGAGAACACGAAAAAGAACTTCTTTGTGTTCTCTGTTTTGCTTTTTCTTTGTGTCTCCGTGGTAAAAAAAATTAAAAGGCCATTATCTTCCGGTGCAGCGTTACCAAAGTGCCATTCTTCTTTTCAATGTTGAACTCCACATTGATATCCTGCATTCTTTTTTTCATATTCTTTAAACCATTACCAAACTGGCGCAGCGCATTAAGGTCTATACCAACCCCATTGTCCTGTATATGTAGCGTAAGTCCATCCGGCACTCTTTCCAATACAATGTTCACCTCCGTAGCTTTTGAATGCTTAAGGATATTATTCAGCGCCTCTTTAACCACCAGGAAAACATTTCTTCTTATCTCGCCGATGACTTCAATATTGGGAAGGTTCTCAGGTATGCTGATGCGGCAGTTGATGCCGGTATTTTCAAAATATTCCAGTGCATAGCTGCGGATATAAGCCACCATATTTCCCAGTGAATCATTACTGCTGGTCATGCTCCAGATGATGGCATTCATTTTATTCAATAGTTCATTTGCAGAAGATGATATTTTATCGATCTCCGGTATGGGATTATCGTTCAGTTTGTTTTTTGCCAGTTCGCTGTACAGCCGGATGGTTGTCATCCCTGCGCCCAGGTCATCATGCATATCGGCGCTTATCCTGTTGCGCTCTTCCTGTTGTGCTTTAATGATGGCAAGCTGCGTTTCAAATTCCTTTTTCTCTGCTTCCAGCTTCATGGCTTCCTGTTCTTTGGTCCTGCGGATCAGCTCACTCCTGTTTTTATAGGTAATACCCAAAAGGAAAAAGATAAGTTCAAGAACAATACCCACATAATACCAGAATAGGGCAGAACTGAAGATCGATGCCGGTTTAACGCCATCCAATAATATACCCAGGGATATCGCAGAAAAGAACACCAGCATCGCATTACCCCAGGCGATGTAGTTTAAAAGTTTGTTCCTTTGTTTAAATGCCAGGTAAATAAAAGCAATACCGATGGCCAGTATCAGGAACTTCATGATATTTTCCAGGTAGAACTGGGGCAGGTAAGTATCGGTGAAAAAATTAAGATAGGTATATACGCACAACAATAGCAGGATAAAGTATTCACTGCGTTTTAATACCTTATCCAGTTGCCGGTGGTCAGCCTTTGTATTCAGGAACTGCCGGGTAAAAGCAATATAGAATATGGTGCCTGCAACCAGCAGAAAAAAATCAAAATAACTGTAATAAAAATTTGTAAAAGCGGTGGTTTTTCTTGCAACGGATGAATTCAATAAGATCAGGAGGAACATGCATAAAGAATAGAGTGCATTGTATAAGAACTCCCTTTTTTTGTCGATCAGGAAATTCGTTATCATAAACAATATCATCATTAGCAATACACCGCTTAATATCAGTCCAATGATCTGTACCTCTGTTTTAGTTCCCAGCACCATTTCCTTGTAATCATTTACATAATCCTTATTGATCACGAGGGGGATTATGGAATTGAATTCATTTTTCAGGGGTTTAAGCTGGAACAAAACAAAACTATGTTCCCCCGGGGCAAGGGTAAGTTTCCTATAACCTGAAATACTGTCGGCGTCCTCAGGTTCTAGCAATTCCTGCCCGCTTTTATACAATTCTGTTTTGCTGAAATAGGAGCCGGGGTAGAGGTAAACAGACTGTTCTTTTTCAGATTCATTGGACACAGGGATCTTTAAAAAATACGTGAACCCGATCATGTCGGGCGGGATGCCCCTGCGGGATTTTAATTTTTTTAAAGGCCAAAAGGTTTTTTGCAGTGCTTCTGCAGGTGAAAGTGAAGAACTGCTGTCAATATATAATAGTGTTTGGGAAAGAATGCTGCTGTCCTCATGTACCGAGGCGATATTTACCCGGGTGGTATCTTTTATAACCTGGGCATTGCAAAATGCAAGTGCAAAGTAAAAGATGAACAGGGCGATTGATCTTTTCAATACGGGCAGTTTTATCAAACCTACATAAATTCAATGATATCACATATGCCGAAACTGCCTCAATTTGAAATTTATTGTCAGACGGCTCAAGCTGCAAGGGGAGAAGCTACAAGCTGCAAGAGGCAGCACCCGGTTAGCATACTTATCCCTTGCGGCTTTTCTCCTTGTGGCTTACCAGCTCAACCGAAAATCAAAATTGATATGCGACGCTGTTTTCTTCCATGCATTTCAAGCAGGGGGTTTTCTATATCTTTGTTGCCGATGGCGAATAAATTAAAATCTGCAAAAACCAAACCTGTTGATCCTGGCCAATTAAAACAGGAAAAGGAAGAGACCGTAGAAGTAAAACAACTCCTGAAGGACGAGCGTACACATAAAATAGCCGGCAGCATTTTGTTGCTCCTGGCATTCCTGTTCTTTATTGCTTTCACTTCTTATTTATTTACCTGGGGTGAAGACCAGGACAAGTTCAGCTACCGCATGCTGCTGGCCAATGACATAAAGGTTCAGAACCTGCTGGGAACTTTTGGCGCATTCATATCCGAAATATTTATCCGCCACGGATTTGGCATCGCTTCTTTTCTTTTCTGTACTACATTTTTTGTTTTTGGCATAAACCTGTTCTTTGGCAAAAAAGTGTTCTCCGTTTCCCGCAATATCAAATACCTGTTACTTGGCCTGCCGGTTATAAGCGTAACCGCGGCGGCGGTCTTCAAGGGAATGCCCTTTCCATGGGGAGGTGCCGTTGGGGATATGTGCCGCGACTGGATGTATAAAACTATCGGCGAGATCGGAACCATTGCAGTATTGGTTGTGGCCGTCCTTTCTTATGTCATCTGGCGTTTTAACCCGGTATTTAAATTACCATCAAAAAAAGAACAGACCGCAGAAAATGATATTGCTGTGGAAGAAAAGCTTTCTGAAAAAGTAGCATGGCCGGTAACAGAAGAGCCTGCCATTATAAAAGGTAATTCCATGAAAGGCGATGGGGGAATACTGGTAATTCCGCCGCAGGAAAACCCGGTATTGAACCATGAGATCAACATTATTGAAAGAGATGAAGTAAAGGATGAGCCGTTAATAAAAGAAGAAGAGCCCGCTCCCGTACCGGTTGCAGAAATAAAACCGGTGAAAGCGGTCAGCGACCTGCCACTTGAAATAAAAACGGTTGCTGATAAAATTGCAGAGGAAACCACGGCTGCTGCAGCAAAAACACCGGCAACAAAACCCTATGATCCCATTCTTGACCTGCGTGATTATAAATACCCTGTCCTTGATCTTTTGGAAAATCATGGCAGTGATAAGATCGTACAGGATCCAAATGAACTGGAAAATAATAAGAACCAGATCATCAATACCCTTAAGAATTATGATATCGAGATACAGAAGATCTATGCCACGGTAGGGCCCACAGTTACTTTATACGAGATCATCCCGGCCGCCGGCGTAAGGATATCAAGGATCAAGAACCTCGAAGATGATATTGCCCTGAGCCTTGCTGCACTTGGCATACGCATCATTGCACCCATACCGGGCAAAGGAACCATCGGTATTGAAGTTCCCAATGCAAAGAAAACAATAGTGAGTATGAAGACCTTGCTGTCTTCAGAAAAATTCCAAAAGAATAATTTCTCACTTCCTATTGCCATTGGTAAAAAGATCGACAACGAAAATTTTATCGTTGACCTTACCACTATGCCGCATTTGCTGATGGCGGGTGCAACCGGCCAGGGTAAATCAGTTGGATTAAATGCGATCCTTGTTTCCCTGTTGTATAAAAAACATCCGTCACAGCTGAAATTTGTTTTGGTCGATCCAAAAAAAGTGGAGCTGAGTATTTATAAAACTATCGAGAATCATTTTTTGGCAAAGCTCCCGGGTGAAGAGGACGCGATCATCACTGATACCAAAAAAGTAGTGCACACCTTAAATGCCTTGTGCATTGAAATGGATAACCGTTACGACCTGTTGAAGGAAGCGGGCTGCAGGAATATAAGAGAATACAATGAAAAATTCGTTGCACGCAAACTTAACCCGGAGAAGGGGCACCAGTTCCTGCCCTTCATAGTTTTGGTGGTGGATGAGTTTGCCGATCTTATCATGACCGCAGGTAAAGAAGTTGAAATGCCCATTGCCCGTCTTGCACAGTTGGCGAGAGCCGTAGGTATTCACCTGATCATCGCAACACAAAGACCTTCAGTAAATATCATTACGGGTACCATTAAGGCAAACTTCCCGGCACGTATTGCATTTAAAGTAAGCAGTAAAATTGATAGCCGCACTATTTTAGATACCGGTGGTGCGGAGCAACTGATCGGTAAGGGCGACATGCTCATTAGCTATAACGGTGAAGTTGTCCGTCTGCAATGTGCCTTTGTTGATACACCCGAAGTAGATAAAATTGTTGACTTCATCGGTGCCCAGCGTGGTTACCCGCAGGCATTTTTATTACCGGAATATATTGATGAGAAAGATATGGAGGGAAAAGATTTTGACCTTGGTGACAAGGACCCATTATTTGAAGATGCTGCAAGACTGATCGTAGCGAGCCAGATCGGCAGCACTTCATTATTGCAACGGCGCATGAAACTGGGATACAACAGGGCTGGGCGTTTAATGGACCAGCTGGAAGCAGCTGGCGTAGTAGGCGCAAACCAGGGAAGCAAGGCAAGGGAAGTAATGATAAAAACAGAAGCCGACCTGCAGCAAATGCTGAATACATTAAATTAAATACCGTGAGACGTGAGACATGAGTTGTGAATTAAGCATGCTCCGTCTCACGATTCACCTCTCACGATTCACGAACTATGTCTAAATTCCTCATCGTTGGCCTGGGTAATGTTGGTACGGCGTATGCCGGTACCCGGCATAATATCGGCTTCGATGTGGTGAATGCATTTGTGGAAAAGCATGGCGGTAGTTTCAGGGTAGATAAACTGGCTTATGTAGCCGAAGTGAAATTCAAAGGGAAGCCCATCATTTGTATTTGCCCCACGCAATTCATGAATTTAAGCGGAAGGCCTTTTTTATACTGGATGAATATAGAGAAAGTGCCGCTGGAAAATACACTTACCATCGTTGATGAGGTTGCCTTGCCGCTTGATAAAATAAGGTTAAGACCCTCAGGGAGTGCAGGTGGGCATAATGGCCTAAAAGACATTGAGCAGGTATTGGGCACAGATAAATATCCGAAACTGCGCTTTGGCACCGGCAACAATTACCCGAAAGGCATGCAGGCTGATTTTGTATTGGGTAAATGGCGTAAAGATGAAGAACCGTTAGTAAGACTGAAGATCGAAAAGTGTATTGAAGTGATTGAATCCTTTGTGAGCACTGGTATTGGCCCGACAATGACAATGTACAATAATCTCTCCATAAAATAGGAATTATTCAATTTCCCTCCATTAAAGTTCACATAGTTGTTTTTTTTATCCTATTTGTCTATATTCGTGCCTGAATCACACTACCTTAAAAAAACGGGCGAAATGAAGATAATTTGTGTAGGACGTAATTATTTAGATCATGTTAAGGAGCTCGGTAACGATGTACCAGACGAGCCGGTCTTATTTATGAAGCCCAAGAGTGCCTTACTACAAAGTCATACCCCTTTCTATTACCCGGAATTTACGAACGAATTACATTACGAATGTGAATTGGTTTTACGTGTATGCAAAAATGGAAAATACATCCAGGAAAAGCACGCAGCTAATTACTATGATGCGATCTCTGTTGGTATAGATTTTACTGCCCGTGATATACAGGATGAATTAAAAAAGAAAGGCCTCCCCTGGGAAAAAGCAAAGGCATTTGATAATTCTGCGGTGCTGGGAAAATTCATTGATATCACTCCCGCATTCAACAGGAAGAGCATTAATTTTCATTTGTTGAAGAACAATGAACAGGTACAAAAGGCCAACTCAACCGAAATGATCTTCAGTTTTGAAAGGATCATTGAAAATATCTCCAATTACTTTTCATTGAATATCGGGGACCTTATTTTTACCGGTACGCCTGCCGGCGTTGGCGAGTGTGTTGTTGGTGATGTTCTCGAAGGGTTTATTGAAAGCCAAAGCCTCCTGAATGTTGAAGTAAAATAACCTAATCTCTTTCCCTGGTTATTATTTCCTTGTATTGTCTCATTTCGAATATTGTCAGGCTTGGCTCCAAGGGGAGAAGCCACAAGGGTGCAACGCTTAGTTAGCATGCTTATCCCTTGCAGCTTGAGTCTTGTTGCTTGCTGACAGCCCACAGGATCCTGAGCTACAAGGGAGAAGCCACAAGGGGGCAACGCTTAATAGCATGCTTATCCCCGATAGCCGCGGTTGGTGTCCCCACCAACCGCAAGTTGAAAAATGTTTTGAAAATGGGAGCCGGTAGATTAAAATAGTTTATTACTGTTTCTGCAAAAATATCGTCATCTCGTTTTGTGCCCTTAGTCTTTTATCGCCGCGGTTGGTGTCCCCACCAACCGCAAGTTGAAATAACCTCCTGAAATGTTGAAGTAAAATAACCAGCCTATTGTTGCTGCAAAAAAATCGTCATTTCATTCTGTGCCCTTAATCTTTTACACAGCATTTTCATAATACCTTTCATAACTTCAGGTCTTGCTTCCATAAGATCATAAAATGGCTCCTGTTTAATTTCGTATAGAAAACAATCTGTTTGCGCTGTCGCAGATGCTGATCTTGTTTCGGCATCCAGCAAGGAAAGCTCACCAAATACTTCGTTTTCTTTCAGCAGGGCAAGCGTAGTGGTGCCTTTATGGATATTCACCGTGCCCTTATGAATGATGTACATACAATCGCCTATCTCGTTCTCTTCAAAGATCAATGCGCCCTGTTCGTATTCTTTTTCATTCAGTAATACGGCAACGTCGGCAAGGATATTTTCGGGTGTTTCCCTGAAGATGTCAAGACTTTTCAGGAGTAGTACCTTTTCGATCAGTAATAGTTTTTCTGTCGCGTAATTTTTCATGCTTTGAATGTATGGGTGTGCAGAACGTATAGTGCGGTTTCCTTTAAAATAGGGTTCCTGCTTTTTGTGTAACCATTTATCATTTCGGCAGGGAAGATGTAGGCATCACGTGTGCCGGTATACAGGCAGCACGACCTTGTCCAGTGGTTGAATTTCTTTTCCGGGTTCGCAAGAATATGATCAAGGCTGTTTTCTTTTGTGGCAATGATCTTTTTACCGGCATATTTTATCGCGGGTAAAAAATCCGTAGCATACCGGTATTCAAAGATACCGGAAAAGCGGTTGGCAAAATTTTTTGAAACGGTCATATCGATCAGTTCCATGGCATTGGCGATAAATTCTTTTTTCCTGCTCTCAAAGCCAAGTGTTGCCTTATGCAATGATTCTTTATCGTACAAAAAGGAGAACAGCCTGAGTAATACCTGCCGCATGTTGTTCAATTCTATTTGCAAAGACCCGAGCAGTATATCGTATTGCTGCATTGACGGACTTAAGCAATGTTCCATTTGTATGATCTCGTCTGCACTGGCAAGCGCCTTGTTTATGAGGTCCTCAATTTTTGCTACCTGGTGATCTTTAGCGGTGAATTTGCATTTGTACATTGCCTGTATGATCTCATAGCTGAACCGGGGCAATTGATCCAATAGGCCAAACAGCATGGCATTGGTTTCCGCACCACCGATATAGCTGCATACTTTTAGCAGCCTGGCTGTTTGCGAAGCCGGGCATTTTCCCGACAAAAGGAAGGAATGGATCAGCGGTATGGCCTTTGTTCCTGCCCTGGTCAGCGTATTGAGTACGGCTTTTTCTTCTTCATTTATATGTTGCAGTGTGGCAGCTATCGTTTCCGTGTCACCACTGATGCCTGCTGATGCTATGGCAGACCTGCTTACTGTTTTATCGGCATCATTCATCAGTGAAACCAGTGATCGTTGAAAGCTACCAGTTTTTATTTCACTGATCACCTGTATTGCAGATATCCTGTCATTGGCCACGGGCGACTTTATTAATTGCAACAGCTTCCCTTCCACGGCAGGCCGGTTAACAGGGTCACCACAGTTCAATAGACCGGCAATGGCGGCATGACTTATTACGCGGTCGTCGTTATCAATAAAAGACAGCAGTATTGATTCATCAAAAGAAAGTTTACACAATGCCTTTATTGCCTCGCCAATAACCAGGGATTCATTGGATTCATTGATCAGGCGCTGTAACTCATCACTTGCTTCCGGTATCTTTTTTTCACTGATGATCCTTATGCTTTCTTTTTTAACCGCCGGCGAGCTGTGTTGCAGGGCCAGTATGATCAACCGGTTAACATCATCATTTGCAGGCTGTTTTTCCAGCATCCTCAGCAGGTAAATATTTTCCAGTTCGGTACCTGTTTGCATTTTTTGCCTGATGGTTTGCAGTGTTTGTGCATCTGTTAACTGTATGTCAGCTTCACCCAAAAATCTTGTACTTATCGATTGAATTAATGTTTGCAGGTAGATACGGTTCACTTTGATTATCCATATGATCCAGAGCAGGGCAAAGCCAAGAAGGCAATAACTAAGTATAATTATATCTGCACGCTGGTAAAAGCGTATGAGAAATAAAAGTATGAGGCCGGTCACCAGGAACGCAAATGGATCCATAATGCCCTTTACTATCGTATGGGCCCTTAGCCTCTTCTGTGTAGGCAGGGGTTGCATAAGGGTTAAAAAAACGGGCGAGTGAATAGAGCTCCGGAAGACATCTGTTACAATAGAAATAACCCCAAACATAAAAAAGACGAGCCGTTCATTTTGTAAGCCGTGCGTGGAGAAAAGCAGGATGCTTACCAGGATGCATAACAGCACAGGCGTAATAAGCAATAAATACTTAAGACCAAGTTTATCGATGAGCCTGCTGGTAAAGACCATTTTTAACAAGAGCGCTATAAGCCTTGACGCCGCCAAAAAAAGCGCAATGAACTTTGCCAATCCCACATCGTCGTGGTATTTTTCTTTTACCTCAGCGTAAAAAGCATAATTGATGATATACAGGCAGGCTGCTGCGAGGAAGGAAAGAATAGCAAGTCCTACAATGAGTTTATTCTTTGTAAAATTATTTATGAGCGCATCGATCTTTTTTGCGGTTGCTGGCGTAGGATGATGAACAGCGGGGTGTGGTATCTTTTCGAATGCAGCTTTGCCGGTGATGCGCAACATGAAAGGAATGGAAATGCACATGCAGGCAAAGCCGGCAAACAACAGGTTGGACGTGCCGGTATAGACCACTACAAGTGATGCAATGGTATAACCAAAGAATTTTGCCGGGATATCGCCTGAACTGATGATGGCGAATAATCTTTTGCTCTGCCTTACATCAAAAAGCAACGAAGCCATTCCCCAGAATTGCAGGCTGTTCATCAGGTACAGCACATTGAACCATGCCAGCATGATATATAAGAACCAGGACCCACCGGTCACTTCATAGCCGATCCTGAACAGCAGGATATTAAAGGCCATGAAAAGCGTAACGAAAAGCCCGAGGCTACGAATTTTTAGCTTATGCTCCAGCTGGGTATAAAAGATACCGGTAAGCCATAACAGGAAAGCAGAAATAATAAAGACCTTGGGTAATTCGGTAATGGGAAATTCTTTAAGGAAGAGGGTAAAAGCGGCCGTAAAGAAAAATGCAATGCCCGCGCCCTGGAAAAATTCCATGGCAAAAAGATCCTTTACCAGCCCGGCTTCTCCTCGTCGTATCTTAAGGAATCTTAAAACAGCATCTTTCATAGCCCGTATTTCTTTTTAAAAGCTTCTTTTAAGTTCAGCAAATGCCTTGCTTTGATATCGTTGCGGTTTTGTTTTGAAGAAAGTGTAAAGTAACGGTGTGTTTCAAAAAAACTGATCTGGCGTTCCTCCCATTCGCGTTCATCCCTGGTAATGCCAAATTCTAAAAACTCACGACGCAGGTAATCGCTTATCTTTTCAAAATCATCACGCCCCAGGTAATCAAGGTCAGCATCGCAAATGACCTGCTGCAGGTGTGTTCCGGGGCTTTGTGGAATTTTAGTTGCCATTATCATACCGCAGATGAGTTCAACCTGTTCGCCCGTAAATCCAAAAGCTTTTAATTCCCGCGATGCCATTTCGCAACCTGCTGCTTCATGGCCGGCATAAGTGGTCAAAAAGCCCATATCGTGGTACAATGCGGCAGTTTTTAACAACAATAATTGTTCAGGATTATGAATGCCCTCATTTGAAGCAATGACCGAAGCCTGGTTTAGTACATCCAGTGTGTGATGGGTATTATGGTAAAATAACCGGGCATCTAGCTTATCGGTAAGGCATTTGCAAACTCTTGTCTTTATACTTTCAAATTTTAATTCAGTCATCTGCCGGTTGATAAGTATTAATAATCGTCGCCAATATGAATATAGTAAACTATTTCGGGGAAAGAAAGGGTTTCCAACGTTTGGTAGTGTACCAGTTTGAACCACATAGCAACATAGAACACAATAGAACAGCACATAGAGCTATGTTGAACCTATGTTTCCTATCATCCTATGTGGTTCAAAATCTATTTACCTGTGATAAGGGGTTCTTTTGGATAATCGCTATTTTTGGCGATAATTACTAAACAGGCAATATGTTGAATGCAGATATTTTATTGAGGGCATACAGGTTAATGTGTACGGCAAGGGTAATGGCAGAAACTTACGAAGACAACAGGCAGGTGTGCAAATATGTTCATTCTACCAGCCGTGGGCATGAAGCCATTCAACTGGCAGCGGCTTTCCAGTTATTGCCCTGCGATTATGTGAGTCCTTATTACCGCGACGAAAGCCTGTTACTGGGCCTTGGTTTTACACCGCATGAATTAATGCTCCAGTTACTGGCCAAAGGCAACGACATCTTTACCGGCGGCAGGGAATATTATTCTCATCCTAATTACCGGGGCAATGATAAGCCCAATATCATTCATCAAAGCAGTGCAACGGGTATGCAGGCCATACCAACTACCGGTATTGCACAGGGCTTAAAATTTCTTGAACGGATAGGATCCAATAAATTCAAAAAAGGAATGAGGGGAGAACTTCCCGTTGTTATCTGCTCTTTGGGTGATGCTTCGGTTACTGAAGGCGAAGTGAGTGAAGCCTTCCAGTTTGCTGCCCTGCACCAACTCCCCATAATTTACCTGGTACAGGATAATGGCTGGGGCATAAGTGTTACCTCGGAGGAAGCAAGGACGAGCAATGCCAGCGAAATGGTAAAGGGACTTAAAGGAATAAAACGGATCAGCATTGACGGAAGTGATTTTTTGCAGAGTTACGAGGTAATGAAGAACGTGGTGGATGAAGTACGGCGTGACCGTAATCCATTTTTGGTACACGCAAGGGTGCCGCTGCTCGGTCATCATACAAGCGGTGTAAGAAAAGAATTTTATCGCACGGATGAAGACCTTAAAAAACACTATGAAGACGATCCTGGCCCAAAACTTAGAAAAAAATTGTTGGAAACAGGCATTGCGGAAGATGAATTGATACAAATAGAAAATGATACGGCTGCAGCAGTTGCGCTTCATTTCCAGGGAGCAGTTGCGGCGCCTGAGCCCAATGCTGCTACCGTTAGTGATTTTGTTTTTGTTCCAACACCTGTAACTATAGAAGCGGGAGAAAGGTCCCCTGCCAATAAAGAAAAAGTACTGATGGTGGATGCCGCACTATTTGCCATAAGGGAAATAATGGAAGACGACCCCGAAGCGCTTTTATACGGCCAGGATGTAGGACGTAGGCTGGGCGGTGTTTTCAGGGAAGCGGCTACATTGGCGGAGCAGTTTGGTGATCACCGGGTTTTTAATACCGCAATACAGGAAGCTTATGTCATCGGCTCAACCGTTGGTATGTGTGCAGCAGGATTGAAACCGATAGTGGAAGTACAGTTTGCCGATTATATTTATCCCGGGTTGAATCAACTGGTAACAGAGATATCGAAGAGCTGTTATTTAACCTGCGGAAAATTTCCTGTACAAACCTTAATAAGGGTGCCTGTTGGCGCTTATGGCGGCGGCGGTCCTTATCATAGTGGTTGCGTTGAAAGCACTTTGCTTACTATTAAAGGAATTAAAATAGTATATCCCAGCAATGCCGCGGATATGAAGGGTTTGCTGAAAGCCGCGTTCCTTGATCCTAATCCTGTTGTAATGCTTGAGCACAAAGGATTATACTGGAGTAAGGTGCCTGGTACCGACGAAGCAAAAACAACAGAACCGTCCAGGGATTATATCATTCCATTAGGCAAAGGCAATATTGTTTTGCAGGCTGATGAAGACAGTGTGGAGATGGGGGAAAGCTGTTGTGTCATCACTTATGGAATGGGTGTGTATTGGGCGAAGGCCGCGGCTAAAGATCACCCGGGCAAGATAGAGATCATCGACCTGCGCACTTTGTTTCCTTTGGATGAAGAATTGGTCTTCACTTCGGTAAAAAAACATGGCAAGTGTTTGATCCTAACAGAAGAGCAGCAGAACAATTCTTTTGCTGAGGCGCTGGCAGGAAGAATTTCAAAAGCATGCTTTCAAAATCTTGATGCACCCGTGGAAGTTTTGGGTGCATTGAATTTACCGGCTGTACCTATGAATATAATTTTAGAAAAAGCCATGCTGCCGAATGCAGATAAAGTTTCAGGGAGATTGGAAATGCTTCTCAATTCGTAATGGTAAAGATAACCCAGGCAATTTGACCACATAGGAACATAGTAAACATAGTTTACGCATAGGCTGTGGATTTTTTCTACGGTGACCTATGTTCCTATGTGGTTCAAAAAAATATACTTACAATGAAATCATACCAAATTCCCTGTTCGATCATCTTCTGTTTATTGTTCATTTCTTCGCATGCGCAAAATAATAAGAAAGACTTCGCCAAATATGTAAACCCGTTTATCGGCTCTGCCTCGCAGAAGAACAGTTTATCGGGAAGTGTTTTCCCGGGAGCATGCATGCCCTTTGGTATGGTGCAATTAAGCCCGGATACTTACGATGCACCGGAAGATCCTGCTTCGGGATATAATTACAATGAAAAAACGATAGTTGGTTTTAGTCATACCCATTTGAACGGAACAGGAGTAGGAGATCTCTACGATGTGCTTGTACAGCCGGTTACAGGCACACCTTTGTGGCAACCCGGAGACGCGGCAAAACCCCGCAGTGGTTATCGTTCTTCTTTTTCACACGCGTCAGAAAAAGCATCGCCCGGATATTATGGGGTAGAACTGGATGACTATAAGGTCAATGTTGAACTCACTGCAACTGCGCACGTTGGTTTTCATCGCTACCGTTTTCCAAAAACCGACAGTGCTTATGTAATGTTCGATCTTGATCATACGCTCGATAAAAAACGAACCTACTGGGTTTGTAAAGTTATCGCTGCACACATGCGACAGGTTGATGCTTATACCGTGGAAGGTTACCGCATACTAACAGGCTGGGCAAGATTGCGCAAAGTATATTTTGTTGCAAAATTCGATAAGCCCATCCAGGGATCTTTTTTCGTGAATGGCAGAAGAGTATTTACAGGCGCCGATGTAATTAACGGCAATAGCAGTAAAGCTGCTTTTCGTTTCAACAGCAAGGATGGAAATACGGTGCAAATGAAAGTTGCATTGTCCACAACCAGCATTGCCGACGCCTATAAAAATATAACTGCTGAATTAGCCGGATGGAATTTTGATGTTAAAGTTGCTGCTGCAAGAGCTGAATGGAACAAAGCACTATCTGTTATTGATGCAGAAGGAACGGATGCACAAAAGCAGATCTTTTATACAGGGCTGTACCGCAACTTCATTCAACCGAATAACCTGGCCAATGCTGATGGCACTTATTCGGGAACAGATTTTTCACTGCATAAGGCAAATGACGGAACACATTATTCCACTTTTTCATTGTGGGATACCTATCGTGCCACGCATCCTTTATATACTTTGGCTGCACCACAAAAAGACGCGGCCTTCATCAATAGTATGCTTCGACAGTATGATACCTATGGTTACCTGCCCATCTGGCAATTGTGGGGCGATGAGAACTATTGCATGATCGGCAACCATGCTATCCCGGTTATTGCCGATGCGATGCTCAAAGGAATAAAAGGTTTTGATTATGAAAAAGCATACAAGGCCTGCGTTGCTTCTTCCACAACCGATCACCCCGGTGCGCCATTAACGGTATGGAATAAGTATAAATATTTTCCTGAAAATATCCAGTCGCAATCGGTATCACTTACCCTGGAGATCGCTTATGATGACTGGTGTGTTGCACAGATGGCAAAGAAACTGGGCAAGACAAAGGATGAAGATTTCTTTACTGCAAGGGCAGCGTTTTATAAGAACCTGTATGATGCAAAGACAAAATTCTTTCGTGCAAAGAATGAAAAAGGCGAATGGATCGAGCC
>DATHEH010000088.1:0-7583 GCA_035318685.1 Ferruginibacter sp. | reverse complement strand
AGGATGATCAATGGTATGGTAATGCCTTTGGGACTTTCGTGTAAATGATGCTCCTGCTCATGGGTTCCGCGGAATTTTCCCAGGAAGGTCATGGCATATAAGCGGAACATATAAAAAGCCGTCATCATTGCCGTAATGACGCCAATCACCCATAGTATTGGATTTTTTGCAAATGCTGCAGCTAATATCTCATCCTTGGAAAAGAACCCTGAGAACGGCGGCATACCCGCGATCGCAAGGCAGGCCAGTAAAAAAGTAATGTGCGTTACGCTCATGTATTTTTTTATTCCACCCATGTTACGAATATCCTGCTCACCACTCATCGCATGAATAACACTACCTGCACCAAGGAATAAAAGGGCTTTGAAAAATGCATGCGTCATCACATGAAAAACGGCACCGGTGTACGCACCAACACCTAAAGCCAGGAACATATAACCCAACTGGCTCACGGTAGAGTAAGCCAATACTTTTTTAATATCGTTTTGTTTTAAAGCAATGGTCGCGGCCAATACAGCAGTTGCCAAACCAACAATGGCAACAACGGCTTGTGACACCGGCGCCATCGTATATAAAATATTGCTGCGTGCGATCATATAGATACCTGCGGTAACCATCGTAGCAGCATGTATCAATGCACTAACGGGGGTTGGACCTGCCATCGCATCGGGTAACCAGGTGTATAATGGTATTTGTGCGCTTTTACCCATTGCCCCAACAAATAATAGCAAAGTGATGCCTGTGATATCAACGATCGTTATTTTACCGTCTTCCAGAAGTTTGGGAACAGCGTCAAACACATTGTGAAAGTCAACTGATCCTACTTTTGAGATCAGCCAGAAAACCGCCAGTAAAAAACCAAGGTCACCAATGCGGTTCATGATGAAGGCTTTTTTAGCCGCAATATTGTAATTGGTATTTTTAAACCAATAACCGATTAGCAAATAAGAGCAAAGCCCCACGCCTTCCCATCCAATGAACATAATAACATAGTTGGCGCCCATTACCAGTAATAACATAGAGAAGACAAAGAGATTGAGATATGCAAAATATTTTGCAAAATCCTTCGGCTCTTCATCATGCATATAAGCTGTTGAATACACATGGATCAAAAAGCCAACACCGGTTATGATCAGTAAAAAGATGGAAGAAAGCTGGTCTATTTGAAAATCGAACCCAACCTGGAGAGCAGCAATATTTATAAAATCAAAATAATGGATCGGTGCTTTTGGAACATTACCATCTAACAGCTGTATAAAAACAAGCAGGCTTATTATAAAAGAAAGGAACACTGTTCCGCTCCCGATGATGCCGGCCATTGTTTTTGATACCTGTTTCCTGCCCAGGCCATTAATTAAAAAGCCAAGCAAGGGCAGTAAAGGTATAAGCCATACTAATTGTAGAACGTTACTCATAAATCAATTTAGACGACGGGCCACTGACGACCGACAACAGAAGATACATCTGTCGTCCGTGGCCTGTGGCCTGTGGTCAGTTCTTTAACCTGTTTAAAAAATTCACATCCACCGAATGTGTATTCCTGTATAGCATAACAATGATAGCCAATCCCACACTCACTTCTGCGGCAGCCACCACCATGATAAAAAATACAAATATCTGTGCATCGCTTACAACAGAGGGCATTGCCTGCCCAACCGGTGAAGCCGCATGCATTTTTGAAAATGCTACCAGCAATAGGTTGACCGAATTCAGCATTAATTCGATACACATAAAAATGATAATGGAATTACGCCGTGTAAGAACACCTACTATGCCGGTGCAGAACAATGCAACTGCCAGGCCGATGTACCATTTTATCTCCATGTTTACTGATTAAGCGAATTACACGAATTACACGAATTATTTTTAATCCGTGTAACCTGTTCTAATCCGTGTTATTAATTTGTTTTTCTTTTTTACCCAGCATCACTGCACCTATCATTGCACTCAAAAATAATATACTGCTGATCTCGAAGGGTACGACATAATCGTTGAACAAAGCCTTACCCAGGTTTTTAATCAACCCTGCATCTCCTGTTCCCAGTTGCATCCCATTTGACGCTGTAGCTGACCTGGTAATTGCAGCAATGAAAACCAGGAACAAACATCCGCCTGATATCAGCCCTGCAAACTGTATCAGCTTGTTTTTCTTCGGCTCTGCATCAGCATTAAGGTTCATCAGCATCACCACAAATAAAAACAATACCATAATAGCGCCTGCATACACAATGATATTTACAATGGCCAGGAACTGCGCATTCAATAAGATATAATGCCCGGAAATGGCAAAAAAAGTTACAATGAGGAATAAGATACTGTGCACAGGATTCTTACTGGTAACCACCATGATCGCACTGCCTAGCGCCAAAATAGATAAAAGCCAAAATATTATTTCTGTAATGCTCATAGCCGTTAATTAACCGTTTCTTTTTTAGCCCTGTTACCCAATGCTTGTTTATAGGCTTCCGGGTCTTCTTTCGGATGCGGTATCAATAGTTCTTCTTTTTTATAAATGAATTGCTTGCGCTGGTAATCTGCCGGTGTAAAGGTCTCACTCAAATAAATTGCATCTTTCGGACAAGCTTCTTCACACAGCCCGCAAAAGATGCAGCGCAGCATATTGATCTCGTATTTGGCCGCATATTTTTCTTCGCGGTACAGGTGTTCTTCACCGGGTTGTCTTTCTGCAGCTTCCATGGTAATGGCTTCGGCAGGGCATGCAACGGCACACAAGCCACAGGCAGTGCAGTTCTCACGGCCTTCTTCATCCCTGTTGAGAATATGGAGGCCACGGAATACCGGGCTGAAAGGTCGCTTTTGCTCCGGGTAATTAATGGTCGCTTTCTTTTTAAAAATATGCATGAAGGTGATGAACATCCCTTTAAAGATAGCGATGAGGTACAATTTTTCAAGAAAGCTCATCTTCCTTCGATCCACCTGTTTCATCCTGCTTGTTAATGCTTGCATATTCTATAAATTAAAAATGCCAGTTATTTTGTTTTAATAAGATCAAGGCTCCTGTAACCAACATATTGAACAGGGCAAGTGGAATTAATATCCGCCAGCCCAGGTGCATCAGCTCGTCATACCGGAATCGCGGTATGGTCCACCTTACCCACATGAACAGGAATATGAAGAAAATGACTTTTGCCATCAATGCCATCACACCAAATAATGCCATCCAGTTAGTATCGTAATTTGCTTCATTTAAAAAAGGAATATCGTATCCGCCAAAGAACATGGTGGCCATGATCACGCTGCTCACAAACATATTAATGTATTCGGCAAAAAGATAAAAGCCAAGCTTCATAGAGGAATACTCGGTATGATAACCACCTATCAGTTCATTCTCCGCTTCGGGCAGGTCAAACGGTGTACGGTTACATTCTGCAAATGCGCAGATCAAAAATATTAAAAAGCCCAGGGGCTGGTAAATGATGTTCCAGCCAAAATGTGTACCCTCCGAGTGTTGCTGTATCACCATTTCTTTAAGGCTGAGTGTACCGGTCACCATCAGCAAAGCGATCAGTGAAATCCCCATCGCCAGTTCATAGCTGATGATCTGTGATGCAGCCCTTAATCCTCCCAACAGGGAAAATTTATTATTACTTGCCCAGCTGCCGATCATGATACCATAAACACCCATGCTTACCACGGCAAAAACATATAAGATACCGACATTCACATCGGCTATCTGTAAAGAAATGTCACGACCAAAAAAATGTACTTTGTCCCCCCATGGAACTACGGCGCCTGTCATGATAGCGGTAAGCATAGCCAGTGAGGGGCCGAGGATGAATAAAGCTTTTGAAGAAAAATCAGGGATGATCTCTTCTTTAAAAAATAATTTTAAGCCATCGGCCAAAGGCTGCAGGATACCAAAAGGTCCTGCACGATTAGGTCCACGCCTGTCCTGCAAGATTGCAGCAACCTTTCTTTCGGCGAAAGTGGTGTACATAGCAATAACCAGTGAAGCCATTACCACGATGACGATCAATGCCAGCTTTTCAATAATAAATGGAAGGTCTATTACTAGTAACATGTATCCTTTTACCTGTTTATAAATATTTTAACTTCTTTCTTCTTTTTCTTCCGGTTTTCCAAACTGCTCTGCAACATCCGTATCCTCTTTAATGATTTCTGCCGTATGTGCAAAATCCTGCTGGTGCGGCGCCCCGGGAACCTTATCCAGATGAACAACAGGACTATTCACTTCGCTGATGGTATGTATGTCCATCAAAAGCTTTGGATCACGTCCACCCATTACTTCTTTAATGGTCTCATTCGGCATTACCATTGTTTTGTATTTGTTGGCACCAATTACCGAGTGCCTGCTGATCTTTGTGATGCCTTCGATCGTCCAGTCACTTGTTTTCTTTTTATCAAAGCGGCAGGTATTGCAGATCCAGCCGGGCTTGCCGTCATAGCTTTGCACTTCGCCCCACTCATCCTTGCGTGATGTAACACGATATACTTCTTCTCCCCTCAGCCAAAGTGTTGCTTTACCACAGCATTGCGGGTTTTCACAATTGCGGTGAGCATCTACCGGCTTGGTGAACCAAACCCTGTTCTTGAAACGGAATGTTTTGTCGGTCAATGCGCCAACCGGGCAGACATCGATCATGTTTCCGCTGAAATCGTTGTCAATTGCCTTGGAGATATAAGTTGATATTTCAGAATGATCGCCACGGTCTAAAATTCCGTGTACCCTTTTATCAGTCAACTGGTCGGCCACATAGGTACAGCGGTAGCAAAGGATACACCTTGTCATGTGTAACTGGATATACGGCCCAATATCTTCTTTGTCAAATGTTCTTCTTTTGAATTCGTAGCGGGTACCTTCTTTTCCATGTTCATAGCCAAGGTCCTGCAAATGACATTCGCCTGCCTGGTCGCAGATGGGACAATCAAGCGGGTGATTGATGAGTAAGAATTCAACAACGCCATTCCTTGCATCGATCACTTTATCGCTGGTGATATTCTTTACGATCATGCCATCCATTACTGTTGTTCTGCAGCTCGCCATTAATTTCGGCATCGGGCGGGGATCAGCAGTTGATCCTGCTGCGATCTCGACCAGGCAGGTACGGCATTTACCGCCACTGCCATCCAACTTGCTGTAATAGCACATGGCAGGAGGCGTAACGTCTCCACCTATTTGCCTTGCCGCATTTAATATAGTAGTACCGGGGGCAACATCAATGCTGATGTTGTCAATGGTTACTTTAAATTTTGCAGGTGCTTCTTTTTTTATTTCGTCTGCCATATTCTTTTTCACGCCAAGACGCCAAGTAAGCGCAAAGGCGGTAAGTTTTATAAGTTATTTACAATTCTATGAATTCCATCTTTTATCAATGGAACTTTAAAATTGACAAGTAATCCTAATTTTAAATTTGTCAACTTTAAATAAGTTAACAACTGTTTATAATGCACTTCAGCCAAAACCTCAACCGATTTTATTTCCAATATTACCTTGTCACAAACAATAACATCAGGAATAAAACCAATTCCCATATCTACCCCATCATGAATAACCTTAATTCCTTTTTGTCTTACAATCGGTAATCCTGTTTTATTCCATTCATAACAAAATATCTGCTCATATACGCTTTCAAATAATCCTGCTCCATATTGCTTATGAATCCTGAAACATAAGTCTACAACTAATTTTGATATCTCATTTTCAGTCATATTCTTTGCTTTTCTTTCCGCCTTTGCGTGAAACCCTTAAGCCACTACAGGTACATGCACCGGATCTGCATAATGCGCCAGTCCATAATTCTTTTTCAAACATTCACCCGGGTTCAGTACATGCCATTCAAATTCATCACGGAAATGGCGGATGGCTGCCGCAACCGGCCAGGCCGCTGCATCGCCCAAGGGGCAAATCGTATTTCCTTCTATCTTTCTCTGGATATCCCAAAGCAGGTCAATATCACTCATCTTTCCCCTGCCGTTTTCCATATTCAATAATATTTTCTCCATCCAGCCTGTTCCTTCACGGCATGGGCTGCATTGCCCGCAACTTTCATGGCGATAGAATCTTGCTAATGTATAAGTATGTTTTACTACACATTGATCTTCATCCAAAACAATGAAACCACCGGAACCCATCATACTACCTGTTGCAAATCCACCATCTGCAAGACTTTCATAGTTCATCAGTCTTTTATCACCCTTTGCTGTTTTCAATAACAAATTAGCAGGCAGGATCGGAACAGATGAACCGCCGGGTATGCATGCTTTTAATTTTTTCCCGTTAGGAATTCCGCCACAATATTCATCGCTATAAATGAATTCTTCAACAGAGATGGTCATGTCAATTTCATAAACGCCGGGTTTATTGAGGTTGCCACAGGCGCTCATTAATTTTGTGCCCGTGCTTTTTCCAACGCCGATCTTTGCATACTCTTCAGCACCGTCGTTAATTATCGGAACTACGGCAGCTAAAGTTTCTACATTATTTACTACTGTAGGACAATCCCATAAACCTTTGACTGCAGGGAACGGAGGCTTTATCCTGGGATTACCTCTCTTCCCTTCCAGTGATTCCAGCAATGCCGTTTCTTCACCGCAGATATAAGCGCCTGCTCCGCGATGTACATACATTTCGCAATCGAAGCCTGTGCCTAAAATATTCTTTCCTAAAAATCCATTTTGTTTTGCTTCTGCAATTGCCTGTTCTAAAATGTCAATGATCCATGCATATTCTCCGCGTATGTAGATATAAGTAAGGTTCGATCCCAATGCAAAAGCAGAAACGATCATCCCTTCAATTAAAATGTGCGGAATGAATTCCATCAGGTACCTGTCTTTAAAAGTACCGGGCTCACTTTCATCTGCATTGCAAACGAGGTAACGCGGCACGCCTTCCGGCTTTGCCAGGAAACTCCATTTCATGCCTGTTGGAAAACCTGCACCCCCACGACCCCTCAACCCGCTCTTCTTTACTTCTTCCACTACGTCTGCCGGAGACATTTTAAATGCCTTCTCCACGCTGCGGTAACCACCCTCACGGCGGTACACTTCGTAAGAACGAATGCCTTCAACATGTGCCTTTTCCAATAATAGTTTTCTGCTCATATACCCCAAACCCCTAGAGGGGACTTTAAAGATTAAAATTATTTATAGCTCTTTTTTATAATCCAGTCACTTATTCATTTTTCCCCAGCACGCTGAAACTTCCCGGTTCCACCTTTAGGGAGCAGAGGGGGCTTTTACCGCCTGCCTTGCAAACAATACCCATCTTTTGCTTTTCTTCACCCACACTTCCAGCACTTTTAAATGGTAAATAGCATTTGTTCCTCTTAGTGTTGCATTGATATCTGCAATGAAACGGACATTTGCCATTTTATCATTGACCGTTATCGTTAAACTGTCTTCTTTAAAACTGTGGTAGGCAATGTAACCTGTTTCCAGGTTGTTCATCATCTCCGTTTTTGTTTCCACCCAACCATTGCTGTGCCCGTAACTCATTGCCTTGTCAGTTTGCTGGTTTATAGAAACGTTATTCTTATTGACCAGCGCCTGGTGAAACTCTTTCATCGTTACCGTCAGCTTTTCTTCATCTGTTTGTGCGTTAC
>DATHEH010000087.1:0-5002 GCA_035318685.1 Ferruginibacter sp. | reverse complement strand
CCCGCCGATATTATTAAATGACCCGCCTGCATATACAACAGACCCATCCACGGCAATTGTATTGACAATAGAATTTGATACCGGGTTCCAGCTTGTTGCAAGGCCCGTTGTTTTATCTATCGCTGCAATATAGTTCCGCGTTTGCCCGCCAGTAAATGTGAAAGTTCCTCCCGCATAAATATTCGACAGGTCAGAACTAAGTGAATTAACCGACGCATTTGCCCCCGGGTTCCAACTGGTAGATAAGCCGGTTGACGGATCTATGGCCGCAATAAAGGAACGGTTTTGGCCGCCGACATTTGTAAAATTACCGGCAGCATATAAAGAACTGCCACTTTGAATAAGTGCGCTAACGTTATTATTAGCATTAGGATTCCATGCAGTAAGGTTACCGGTAGCAATATCCAATGCTGCCAGCCTGTTCCGGGTTTGACCGCCGATACTTTGAAAGTCACCACCGGCATAGATCTTTGTTCCATCATATGCGATCGTTACAACATTGTAATTTGCGTTGGGCGCCCAGCTGGTTGCCAGCCCGGTAGTGGCATCAAGTGCTGCAATATAGTTACGTGTTTGCCCGCCGATATTTGTAAAAGATCCCCCGGCATAAATAACAGGACCGATAACCAATATTGACTGCACGGTTTGATTAGCATTGGGGTCCCAACTGGTTGCAATCCCTGTTGTAGCATCAAGTGCAGCAATATAATTGCGTGACTGCCCGCCGGCCATAAAAAAACCTCCTCCCGTATATACTGTATTTCCGCTTATCGCAATTGTATTAACGCTACCACTTACGCCCGGGTTCCAGGCACTAACGCTACCGGTAACTGCATTGAGTGCAGCAATAGAACTGCGCACTTGCCCGCCAATATTTGAAAAACTACCTCCTGCATATATCAATCCCCCATTTATTTTTATCGCATTTACCCTGCCGTCTGCATCAGCAACCCAGGATGTGGGTAAACCGGTAGTTAGATCGATGGCAGCAATTCTTGCCCTTCCATAACCTGCTGTTCCTGGATAAAAGCCATAAAAATCACCGCCGGCCATAATACTTGCACCATTCATGGCCAAAGAAAAAACCTGGCCCGTCGGATTTGGATTCCATGTGGTGGGGCTTCCTGTTACAGCATTCATGGCTACTAAATAATTCCTGGTATATCCACCAATATAACTAAAGTGCCCCGCGGTATAAACCAAATTTGCATTGGCAGCAATGCTGTAGATTAAAAAGTTAGGGTCGGGATTCCAGGCTGTAGGTATTCCGGTAGCCAGGTCTACTGCCCCGATATAATTTCTTGTCTGTCCGCCGATCGCCGTAAAGTTTCCTCCTACATAAATAATTCCACCATTAATTGTAAGGCAGTACACGGAACCATAAACATTAGGATTCCAGGTTGTAGCCAGTCCGGTAGCAGCATCTAATGCAACAAGGCCATTTCTGTTCTGGCCTCCGATGGTTACAAAATCACCTCCTGCATAAACAGTGGCCCCATTTACTGCAACGGCATAAACTTCATTACCACTCGGATTGGGGTTCCAGGAAGTGGCCAGCCCGGTTGCAGAATTAATTGCAGCAAGATGATTACGCGTTTGACCACCAATAACGGTAAATGTTCCGCCTGCAAATATTGTTGTCCCACTTAGTGCAATAGCATTCACTGTATTATTTGCTGTAGGATTCCAGGAAGTAGCAACAGCCGTGGTTGTGTTGATCGCAGCCAAATGATTACGTGCCAGTCCGCCAATATTGAGAATATATCCGCCGACATATAAAGTCGTTCCGCTTAAAGCCATTGTATATACCAAGCCGATCATGTTGGGGTTCCAGGAAGTGGCCAACCCTGTTGTTGCATCCAGTGCTGCAACGCCATACCTCGATTGTCCGCCAATAAAATTGCTGAATGTTCCGCCTACATAAATGGTACTGCCGTTAACGAGTATGCTGTGAACAGCACCTGATGAGTTCGGGTTCCAGCTGTTCAAAGTTCCGTCTGCATTCAAACGTGCTATGTAATTTCTTGTCTGCCCGCCAACCTGTGTAAAGTCTCCGCCGATATACCAGCCACCGGCCCCGTCAGGAACAGATACCCTTACGGCGTTATTGGGCTCAAGGTATGTAAAATCAGGAGTGCCTGTTGTTGCATCCACTGCGGTGCCATATGGTTTGTAACGACCTGCATAAGTAAAGTCGCCACCCGCATATAAGTTAGAACCATTAAGGGTTAGCGCATTAACGGTATTATTTAATTGTGTATTTGCATCGGATGCAAAGGAAGTTACCTGCCCGCTTGCGTCAATTTGTGCAATACGACTTCTGTTCAATCCTCCTACCTGTGTAAACCTTCCCCCGATATACCATCCTCCACTTCCATCAGGAATAGCGGCAACTACAGAGTTATTAGGGTTCAAATAATTAAAATCGGGAATACCGGTAACGGGGTCCAGGGCGGTTCCATAAGGCTCATCATTGCCTGCATAACTAAAGCTGCCGCCAACATAAATGTTTGCGCCGGCAATCTGGATCGCATTTATTCCATTATTAAAATATGCAGGTGATTGCCAACTGGTGGGCAAACCTGTAGCGCCATCAATTGCTGCTAATCTGCTTCGTGATTGCCCATTAATAGCTGTAAAATTTCCGCCTGCATATATCGTTCCGGCATTCAATGCCATGGCAGAAACTGTATTGTTCGCATTGGGATTCCAGGCATTAAGGGTACCATCACTGTTGATCCTTGCCAGGTAGTTCCTGGCTACGCCACCTACCTGTGTAAAAGCTCCCCCTATATACCAGCCACCGCTGCCATCAGGTAAGGACACCAATACCTGCCCGTTGGGATTTACGAAAGAAAATTCTACAATGCTTGTGGCTGTATTTACGGAGGCTCCATAAGCTTCATCAGGACCTACATAATTGAAGTCACCGCCAAGGTAAATGGTATTGCCATCTTTTACAATCGTGCGTACCGTACCATTTGCCTGCCACCAATGTTTTTCAACCTGCATGTTTTGGGCAAGGCCGGAATGGCTGAAGCACAGATAAAATAAAGTAAAAATGATGATCCCGGCTGCTTTAGCCCGGTGTTTCAGAAGTAAAGAGGAAGACATAATATGTGTTGGTTTCTATGATTAAAGACATCAATAAAAAAACGGATTAAACTCTTTATTAATTTTTGAGGTAGCCAGAGAGCATAAAAGGCATACACGAAACTAAACTGCATCTACTAATTGACCTATACCTACTAATAGGTAATTATCACAGCAACTGGTTCTGCTTGGCGAAATTCATTAAGCCTGCAACATTTTTTATTTCGAGCTTGCGTAAGATATTCCTTCTGTGTGTGTTGATGGTAAGCTCACTTAAGAAAAGCCCGGCGGCAATTTCTTTTGTTGTCATCTCCCGGCATATCATGCGGATGATACCCACTTCTCTTTTGGTGAGCTGGTACTTTTTTAAGAAGGCGTCAAAGAAATAAGAATCATCGGGCATGTTCTCCAGTTGGTCGGCTGCGGGAAAATATTTTTTTCCCGTTAGTATGATATTGATCGCTTCTTTTAATTCTGTTGCCGAAGAATTTTTTACAAGGAAACCATCGGCCTGCATTTGTTTTACTTCTTCAACGAGTTCGGGCTGGTTATAATTGGTAAGCACCAGCACTTTTATTTCCTTATAACCGGCTTTTATCTTTTGCAGGCATTGAAGTCCGTCGTAACCCGGCATGTTCAGGTCCAGTATCACCATGTCTGGTCTTTGTTTTGCAACTGCATCCACCAGGTCGAACCCGTTTTGTGCAGTAGCAATGATCTCGATTGTGGGCATGTCCTTTAAAACAGACATTATACCTTCTAATAAAAACTGGTGGTCATCTGCCAGTATGATCTTATACTTCATGGGTTATGGGTATTTCTATGGTTACGATAAGTCCTGTTGGTTTGTTTTTATCCAAAGCTATTGAGCCTTTGAAAAAATCGATCTTTGATTGTATCCCCGCTATGCCTAGTGTTTGTTTTTTTTCTGACAGCAAAGGGTCCATACCTATTCCATCATCTTCAACGATCAGCGAAAAACAATCTTCATGTTCGGTCACCTGCAGTAATACATGCCTGGCAGCGGAATGCTTTACGACATTATTCAGCAATTCATAAATGATGCTATACAAACCTGTATAATAATTGTTGAGGCCTGCTTCATATTTTTCAAACCCGATGCAGAGCAGCTGAATTTTTATTTTACCGGAAGCATTGACAATGGTGATTATTTTTTCGACTGATGTTTTAAAGCCCACTTTTTCCAGCATTACCGGGCTGAGTGCATGGCTGAGGTTCCTTACCATGTCTGACACCATACTTACTGCTTCTTCTGTTTTCTCCAGGTGAAAGTTTGCACGTTCATCCAGTATGATCTCTTTTTCACGCAGGCTGGAAAGGTTTAATTTGGCCGCGGATAATAAGGATCCGGCAACATCATGCAGTTGATCAGCCACCTGCCTGCGCTCTGCCTGCTGTACCTCCACCAGTATGCGGGTATTTTCCTGCTGGTGCCTGTTCAGTTCGGTGAGTAATGTTTCTTTATCTACGCGGTATTGATTAAAACGATATACGAGGCCGGCGGTAAGGATGATGGCTTCCATGATAAAGCCTACAGAAAGGCCAAAATTGTTGAAAAAATTACCAAAATTGCCAAGGTTGCCGAATGAGAAAGAGACCTGGAGAATAGAAAAAATGAATAAGGTAAAAATGGCAACCAGGTAAAACATCGCCATCTTATTACCACGTATGGATGCTGTGATAAGAATTGCCAGTGTTATAAAAACAAAGGCCAGCGAGATCAGCGGGATAAGGTATTGTATGTATAGCCACCAGTTATGCTGGTAACCTTTTTCATTAAATAATAAAATACTGATGACGCAGGCAAATAAAAGCCCATTCATGATCTTTACAGTGAGCGATACTTTTCTGTTATGTATACCGCCGATATAATGTCCAAGAAAAAGCA
>DATHEH010000086.1:0-6382 GCA_035318685.1 Ferruginibacter sp. | reverse complement strand
ACCGTCTGATACGACCTGTATGGTGCTGTCAATACCGTTGGTATTATAAAAGACCAGTGGTGGATTAGGAAGCCCGGAACTTGCCGGTGTGCCCAGGTGAAACTGCCAGTTAATGGTTGTAAAGCCAATTGCAGTAGAAGTATAGCTAAGGCTTTTTGTGCGGCATACATTAATGGTATCGCCTTCAACTACCGCCTGCCCGTTTACGGTGAACCCGGCTGCCAATTGCCCGAGAGATAGCTGGCTGAAAGCCAGCATAAAGGTCAATAGAAAAAAAGGCAGGCGATGACGCCTGGCATATGAATAAGATTTCAAGACAGTTAGTTTAGGTAAAAGGGTACGTAAATATATAGTTTAGAAAAGTGGGATGCAAGGGTGTTTTCACCCCTTCCGGCTGTTTCATATGAAAAATACCTGATAATAGGTAGTTTTTAGCCGGCCAGTTCCTCTTCGTCGACGTCGTACAATACAACCGCCAACTGGTTGTTCTTTACAAAATTGCACCAGTGGCAATCTTCCTTTCCGCAGCCGGTATAGAAATCATGTTTTTTGATCTTATCCCATGTAGCAATGACCTGCTGTGTTACCGTGGTGGTATCAGCATCGGAGATAATGAGCTTTTCTTTGCGGTAATTCTTCTTTTTATCAGGCTCAACGAAATCGAATTCCGTGCTCACTACTTTCCACTGTTTCAGCTTAAAATTATCAACCAGTATCTTATAAAAAACGGCCTGGCGCCAGTAGTCTCCGCCATTGGGGTCTTTTTCCGAGGGGCCTTTCAATTTAGCAAGCGCTTTATCGGGGTCTCCGGTTTTATAATCTACCACGTTAGCAGACTTGCCATCGAACTCTATTTTATCGAGTTTCCCTTTAAGCGGCACGTGCGCTATCATCACATTGCGCACATTATATTCTATTACCACGATCTTATTGAAGCTGTTGATGTATTTATCATAGTAATTGCTCAATACTTCCAGTCCATATTCCAGGCGCCGGTCGAATTGTTCTTTGGTAAAACTTTCCTTATGCCTGTTCATGTACCAGGTAAAATCATCGATGAATTCATCTTTGGATGGGAATTGACCACTGGTTGCAGGCCTGCTCTCACGGTTCATTGCTTCGGCGGACATTTTACGGAATAATTTTTCCAGTGCATGGTGCACGGCGGAGCCAAACTCGGCGGCTTCATTTTTTGGAGAAGGTATGCGCAACAGGTTCTTGAAATAAAATTCGAGCGGGCATTTTAAATAGTTATTCAACGCCGTTACACTCATCGTGAATTTTTCCAGAACCCTGTTCACGAACTCTTCTTCTATTTTTTCTATTTCCGGAACCTGGGCTTTGTTAAATGTAAGCATGGCAAAGTCCGAAAGTATTTCCTGGTCGATGATGATCTTTTCAACAGGAAGCTGGTGCTTGTCCTGTATCTCTGCAATGAACATCGATGGTTCCAGTTCCTTTCCGTCATTTTTGAATTTGCTGTAGGAAATATATAAATGTTGCTCGGCCCTTGTAAGCGCAACATAGAATAGCCGCCGCAATTCCTCTTCATCAGTGGGAGACCCGTGAAAACTGAACATCGTATCGGGTAATTTATAGCCGCCACCGGGCTTTCTTTTCTTTTCCCAGAAACCGGCATTGCATCCGGCCAGGAAGATGTGTTCAAATTCAAGTCCCTTCGATCCGTGTGCCGTCATCAGGTTAATACCCTTCTCACTACCGCTAACCTGCACCAATGGCAAACTGATCCCTTCTTTTTCCATTAACTCGATCAGATTTACCAGCTCCTGCAAAGAAAGGTATGGATTCCGGTGTGTCTCATCTTTTACAAACTCAAAGAGGCCCATCATCACCTGTAACTGCCAGTGTTTATCATCCGCATTCATGATAACATTCAACACACCCGCTTCCCGAACGATATTCTCATAGAGTTGCTGGAGGGTAAGGTTGGAAACCTTGGCAATAAGCTTTTCAATAATGAGCGAAGCTTTTTTCAGCCCATCATCTATGCCCGTGCTGAAAAGGTCCCTTGCTGGCGTGTTTGCTTTTTCGTGCAATAGCCTGCGTATGGAAGTTTCATTGTCGCCATATCTCCTGTCAGCCACTTCCATGGTAAGTTTGGCGATCTCGATAGGAGGTATGCCGAACCAGTCAAAATGTAATAACTCGAAGAGCATTTCATCGCCGCTATAGGGAATGTAATGTTCCGTAGCCAGGTATTTTAAGAATAAAACTATTTTCTGCGCCTGCGGGAGTTCCAGGATATTCAAATGCCTTTTACTATAAACGTCAATGCGCAGTTGTTTAAAATAAAGCGTTAGTTCTTCGCCGTATTTGTTCTCTTTATAAATGATGCCGATCCTTCCCGGTTGTGATCCTGCGGCAAGGAGTTTTTGCACCTGGTTAACAATACCGATCATTTCCTGCTGCTGCGATTCATATTCACGAACGGAAGGCTGGTGCGTAAGCAGTTTTATTTTTTCATTGCTGGAGAGAAGGTCCTTGGTAAGACCTTCCATTTTATTGATGAGCCTTTCATTGTTCCGGTCGATAAGTGTTTTTGCTATGTCCAGGATCGGTTGCGTGGAGCGGTAGTTATTGGTAAGTACCACTTTCAACAGGTCATGCTTATACTGGTCGGCAAAATGCCACATGTTCTCCACGTTGGCGCCCTGGAAACGATAAATGCTTTGGTCATCATCACCCACTACAAAAATGTTTGGACTGTCCCAGTAACTGATCAGCAATTCAACAAGACGGTTCTGTGTGCCGCTGGTATCCTGGTATTCATCCACCAGTACGTACTGGTATTTTTCCTGGTAGTTTGATAAAAGGTTTTTGTTCTCTTCAAATGCTTTGATCACCCAGTTGATCATGTCATCAAAATCATAGCGGTTCTTTTTGTGCATCAGTTGCTGGAAGCGTTCAAACTCATCCACGGCTGCACCCAGTTTTTCCATTCGCTCTTTTTCTTCTTCTACCTTATCCGCTTTCAGGTCACCGGCATTGAATTCTTTATATTTTCTTTTGTAGATGAATTCATCCCTTGTTGCCAAACTGCTGATATATTCACTGATCCTTTCCTTAATAAATGATGGCGCCCAACCTTCCCGCTTCATGGCGCTGAATAAGGATTGCAGGTTATTCACCTCGAAGTAAACATCTCCACGGTATCTTTTTAACGGGTGGTTCTTTGGAAATGAATCGATGAGTTGTTTATAGAGTTCGATCTTTTCCAGCTCAGAGATCGGGTCCAGCACATTCTTTTCAAACAAGGACAAATTCTCCTGTATGATATCATTACAAAATGCGTGGAAGGTGTAGATATTTACCTTGTACGCATCCGGACCGATGAATTGCAACAATCTTTTACGCATGGCAACAACGCCTGCATCAGTATAAGTGAGACAAAGAATGTTCTCCGGGGAAGCGTCTGTTTCTAATAATATTTTGCCGATCCGGCTGGCAAGTATCTGCGTTTTTCCCGTACCCGGGCCTGCAATCACCATCACAGGCCCCTCAATTGCATCAACGGCTTTGCGTTGCTGTTCATTGAGCCTTTGGTATTCCTCGTCGAATTTTTGTTGTAATATCTCCCGGTACTTTTGCATGTTTCAAAGTTAATGGTCGGCAGTCATAGTTTTAAGCTGTATCCAGCCATTTTAGAACAAAGTGTATTTCTTTTTGTTGTAGCTGGCAAAACTGTACTGGTACCACTTTTTATAAAAAGCTGTCTGGCTGAGCTTGCCGAAGCCGGTAATCTAAGATTAACCCGCCTTTGGCAGCTTTTGGTGCTTAGGAACCTTGCACACGGGTTGTTAGTAAAAAAAGACCTGTACAGCATATTCGATCACCGGCGTAAACAAGTAACTGCTTTATTCCCGTACGGGATATATGATCATACAACGAAGAGGGTATTGCATTTTCTGAATTATAATGCAATATTTGTTTGCTTCCCGGTGAGACCACATGGTTGAACTATTAAATTTCCATGTATGTGTACCAATGAGCGCTATCCCTTTCATTGCATTATGCCGCCGTATATGTCTGACAAGCTCGACCAGGTGCTTGGCATAGATACCGAAACAAAAGATAAACAAATGCGCAGCAAGCGAATGGAGTTGGCGACGATGAAGCCGGCTACGAGGTCTTTTACCCTGGCAGGCGCTCCCGTCAATAAAAAATTATATCGCGAAGTGTATGATGCGCATGAAAGCCCGATGGATATCGGTGAACTGATCTGGAAGGAAGGGCAGAAAAAATTGCCGGCTTTAAAAGATGCAAAAAATGTAATTAGCGCCGCCGGGCACGTTTGGAATTTTTATAAAAAGTTATTTAACCGCAATTCTATTGACAATAAGGGAATGGCGATACTGCAAAATATCCGCTACCGCGAAAAAAAGATCATGCCTTACTTCAATGCGATGTGGGATGGCGAGCAGATGTTCTATGGCACCGGCAAGAGTAAGTTCACCAATTCCTTTACCAGCGACCTTGATATCATCGGGCACGAGCTTACGCATGGCGTTATCGATTTTGAAGCCGCATTGAATTATGAGAACCAGAGCGGCGCACTGAACGAATCCTTTTCAGATGTATTTGGTATCTTAATTAAGCAATGGGTAAACAAGACCAGCGCCCGCAAGTCTGATTGGCTGATCGGGAAAAATATATTGATCGGTAAAAATGCGCTTCGTTCCATGAAGGCGCCGGGCACAGCCTATAAAAATGATCCCATATTTGGCGATGATCCGCAGCCCGCCGTGATGGCTGATTTTGAACATATGCCCAACACGGAAGACGATGATTACGGCGGCGTTCATTATAATTCCGGGATCAGCAACCATGCATTTTATATTACAGCATTCGAGATAAATGGCAATGCATGGGAAAAAGCCGGGGCTATATGGTATGCAGCGCTGCAGGATAAACAACTGCTTAAAAAGAATGCGAACTTTAAAGCCGCGGCAAATGCTACTTTAAAAAAAGCAAGAGCATTGTTTGGCCAGGGAAGTCTTGCCGAAAAAGCGGTAAACAAAGGATGGAAAGAAACAGGGGTGATCTAAAAAAAGGAACATGAAAATTAAATTGATACAGTCGGGGGGAATTGCAGGTAAGAAGATGTCGGCATCGGCAAACCATAAATTTACGAAAGAACAATGGGATGACCTCATCGCTGTATCGAAAAAAGCAGCTTCTTCAACACGCAGTATCAAGGATGGGTTTAATTATGTTTTGGAAAATGAGGAAGATGAGAATTCTAAAACCGCGATCGATATACAGGCGATACCGGAGAAATATGATAAGCTGTTTAAGAAGTTGTTTGATAAACTCAAGTGATTGGATAATTTGGTGATCTGGTAATTTGATGATGATGGCATCCGGATACTCCAATCCATCTTCAAATCATCAAATTTTCAAATCATCAAATCGTTTACCCCGGCATTCTCGTAATATACTTCTCTATCTGCTTTATCTGGTCAACGATCTGTGGCGTGGTAGGTTTAAAACCCTTTGCCTTTTTAAAATATTCTTTTGCTGCCCTGAACTCTCTTTTGTTCATCATGATGGAACACAACTGGAGGTAAGCAGCGGCATTGTTCTCATTGTCGGGTAATCCTGCCCTTATCGCCTGGCGTATATAACTTTCGGCCTGCTTCACATCTCCCTTTTGCATATAAAGCATACCCAATTGCAGTTTGTTCGGACCTTCTGCCTGTTTGGTCAGAGCACCCCCGCCAAGTGCAAGGCTTTTCTTCATATTCTTTTCGGCACTGTCATAATTCTGGTCTACCATATCGAGGTTACCCAGGATGGTATAATAAGCCGAACGAACGGGTTTGATGAGGATACCCGGGAACCAGATCGACTTCACCGTTCTTTTGGCGCCTTCCATATCGCCTTCCTCCATATATGTTTGTATTACCCTCATCGGGCCAAACAAAAAATGGCCGAGGAGCGCTACCAAGGCAATAAGGTACAATACAAAGGAAGGCCAGAAACTGGTTTGCATATGTGTGAAAATGGCCAGTCCTAAGAACAGGATACCCAGCCAGAGACGGTACTTTATGATAGTGTTGTAAAATTTCATTTTTGCTTAATTGCAGGCCATCGGGGCCTTAACGTTTCAAAATAATCGGGGGGCAAATATAGGACATAATAAAATAGGCTGGGCCGTGAAGCAACCAAACAGACATGGATTGCGTATTATGTATATCTGTCATCTATGAAATTTTAATCTTAAAAATTATTATTATGTACAGTAAGGTCAAAATTTTTGGTCACCCGCTGCATGTTATGCTGGTGGGCTTCCCGGTGGCATTTTATACAGCCGCTTTCGTATGTTTCATTTGCTATAATTCCAACCAGGATCCGTTCTGGT
>DATHEH010000085.1:0-5422 GCA_035318685.1 Ferruginibacter sp. | reverse complement strand
TTTGTTTTCCTACGACGCAAACGGGAACCTGACAGGTATCGAAGAACAGGAGAACGATTTTAAAAATATCTACAGCTACACCTATGCGAACAATGTTCCGGTGAGCGCCACATTAAAAACCTGGGATATTACCGGGGGATTGCCAGGCACATTGATCGAAGACGACCAGCTTGTTTACAGCGTTGCCAATAACAGGGTCAGCAAGATAAAGCTTACAATGCAGGGAGGCATGGAGATAAATTTTAACCTCAGTTATGCAAACGGTGAACTTATCAAGGTAGCCAGCGAAGGAGCATTCGTTTATATTGTGGATTTCACTTATGGCACTAAAAAACCTATGTACCCTAAGGTATCCAACTGGGTACTGGACCAGGCGGGTTTTTCGGCGCAGTTTGCCGCCGGCCATGAAATACTAAAAGCTGTTTTTGATTTCCCCGGCACCGCACTCGATTATGAGATCAGCACAACATATACTTATGATGCTGCGGGTTATGTGCTTACCAGCAATGATGGTGATGCACAACAGGTTTTTGAGTACCAATGATGATTTGAAAATTTGGAGATTTGAAGTTTGGTGATGGGATCGACGCGGAAATGGTTTCGGATTTTAATACAATGGTTGGTAATGTATCAGTTTGAAATTAATCTACGGTTTCGACAGGAATAGCTACAAGACTCAAGCTGCAAGGGATAAGCATGATAACTACGGGTTGCTCTCTTGTGGCTTCTCCCCTTGCAGCTCAACCTGGCAACTTTCAAATTGAGACACTACTCAATGGTTCGTGTATCACGGACCATTTTTTATTGGCGTTATTTTAGTTGTTACTTTTTTGTTTGCCCGATTTAAAAGGACCGCCCTCCGTGTCCTTCGTGAAAATCTTTGTGTCTTTGTGGTTAGATTTGTTTTTTACCACAAGGACACGAAGAGAATTACACTAAGAGCACAGAGAAGGGCCCTGGAAGAGCCCCCGGATATTTGGCACGCTATTTACCCTATCTTAACACATCATCTCTCACAAAAAAACACACAGCATGTGGAAACCCATCAATGACTGCGGCAAACAGCTAACCATTCATTCCCGTATAAGGGAAAAGCTGGACAATGGTTATAAGATATATGATATTACAGAAGTGGAATTTGACCAGTACCAGCTGCACCTCGTTGCAGAGAACGACCAGCCACCGGCCGAAGAGCAGCGGCAAACATTAAACTGCGAAAAAATAGTGGCGTACCGGTTTGAAGTAGAGACCAAAGACTGATCTGAAAACATGCTTCCATCAAAGGATCTATATAATAAGATCATGCGCTCTTTTACAGGGGTGCAGTTAATGGCAATGGTCCTCTGTCTTGCATCCTGTACCGGTGAAAGCAGGATAATAAAAATTCAGCAGCTCAGCGATTATCCTTCCGCCTCTGCTATTGAATATTTCAACAGCCATTATTATATAATGGGTGACGACAGCAGGAACCTTATCATCTTAGACAGCGATCTCAATATAACAGACTCCATCTCTCTTTATGCATCTGCTGAAAAGCGGATCCCTAAACCCGTCAAAGGAGATATAGAAGCGATCAGCTTAACAAAGGATAATAAATTGCTATTGCTGGGTTCGGGTTCCATTTTTCCATACCGCAGTGGCGGATGGGTGATAGATCCAGCCACTAAGCATGCAGATAGTATCCGGCTTGATACGATCTACGAACGTTTAAGATCTTCAGGACTTGAAGTTTTGAATATAGAAGGCGTATGTTCCGTACCCGGATCGATCCTGATGGCAAACAGGGGTAATAAAGCCTGGCAAAAAAATCACCTGGTATTTGTTAGTGAAGAATTCTGGAAGGACCAGCATCTTTCTCCCATCTCGCTTATTGGTTTGGGAGGTAATAATGACAGCGCAGTTTTTAATGGTGTATCAGGCCTGGCCTATGCAGCAAAGGCTGACCAGCTGTTGCTTACCGTCTCCACAGAGAATACCTACAGCAATACCGGTGATGGCGCCATCGGTAAAAGTTATTTGTGGATCGTGAATAAAATATCCTCTAAAAAAGGATCAAAAACCATCAACCCTGATGCGATCATTGACCTGGAAAGAACTGACAGCCGGTTCCTTGGTCAAAAGATAGAATCGCTTTGTATAGCTAAGGAAACGGAAAAATCTTTTCACCTTGCCCTTACTGCGGATAATGACGATGGAAGCAGCACTATTTTTACGATCATCATCCCTCGTCCCCGTCTCTGACGGATATGCATTTGTTCTATCTGCAGAAGCCGTTTTTTGAAGTATAAATGATTGACCTTAAAGACCGGCCCGGAAACCTAATCGTTCTCTTCCAGCAGGAATATTTCTTCAGCGTGCTTGTTAAAAACCCTTGCAATCTTCAAAGCTAAAACTGTGGATGGAACATATTTATTGGCTTCCATGGCGTTTATTGTTTGCCTGCTAACTGATACTTTATTTGCCAGTTCCTCCTGTGTCAGGTTTTTGATAGCTCTTTCAACTTTGATGGTATTTTTCATGATTCGGTTTTATTGTTCTTATACAATATGTAGTTAAACCTGGTAATGAAAATGATCAGGACAGTGAACATATTGTACATCATCACATTTAAGAAAGCCATATTATAGACTAAAAGAAAACCAAGGATCAATAATACATAATTTACCCACACAGCCCAAAGCAATGACTTCAACCTTATTTTGGAAATAAATTCATCTTCTTTTTTTTCCTTCGAAAATCCTACGAACATTGCCCCTACGATAAATAAAATGCCAACAATGGTATTAACGATGTCTGTTTTAATGACGCTAAACCAGCGTCCCGGGCCCGTAAGTTCATTATTGAAAATTGCAAAAACTTTCATCTTCAGGCCCAATTCATCAAAGTCACTTAAGATCAACATTAACCCTACAATAGTGGCAGGTATTAAAAGTCCCCAGCCAATAGGCTTGTACGCGTTTGGTAATAATAGTTTGTCTGACATGATTATAATTTTTATGCAATGTATGGACTATTTTACAAATAGACAAAATAATCTTACTTTTTGTAAGATATTTATGTCTTTGAATGCTCATCGACAAAAACGGGCCAATTTGTTGACAGCAGCAATGGTCGACCCAGGTACCTACCATGCACAGCATGCCGGGGGTTATGGCCAGTTCCCGGATTTTTTAAAAGAAACCGTCTCCCGGCAGCCAGGGACAAAGGATATTTTCACCGGAACACGATCCTCGTCCCCGTCTCCCACGGCGATGCCCTGGTTCCGGGTCTCCGACCCGGACACGTCTGAACTGTGATCTATATGATCGGGTGATGGGCATGATTTCAAGCAACACTGCCTCAACCTATCAGATATTCCTTCACTTCTTCCTCGCTCATCCCGGTATGCATGCAGAAGTCCTTTATGGTAACAAATGCGCCCTTCGGTTTATTGAATGTCTTCCTGATCTTTTGCAACAGCTTCCGGGCAGCACTGTCTTTCATCCCGGTAATATTCTCCACATCCTTGATATGGATCACTGCACGTACAGGTATTTTACTTAGAACTGTGGTCATAGATGTTTTTAAATGTCCCGGCAATAACAGGTATGCCGGATAGTTAGTAGTGACTTTTAAAAAATCAGCGTTCATGGGCGGAGCGGCAGTTCAGAAATGCTGAACCAGCCGCAGTGACGGTGAGATCCTTTTGTAAAAATTATCTATATAGAATGTAGGTTCTATCCTGGTGCTGCCATTAAAAAGGGTGAATCTGCCTGCCCCTACTTTGATGGTATTGTTTTCGAAAAATTCACCTCTCTTTTTTAAGAGCCAGCCTAAGGAAACATAGGGGTAAAAATTAAAACCCGCTGTTCGCTCTTTATTCAGCGATGCCCGGCCATAGCTTAACGATATGATCCTGTTGACATGGGTCTCCGGTTTACCGGCGCTGTTCTTTGAAAAGAAGAAATGATTCTCTTCCGTAAAACCAAACTCCCTCAGCACGCCATTATTCCTCGTCCTTACAATAAGGCCCAGGCTGGCAGAGGGCACAAAATGATTCTTATAGTTCTGCACATCCACCGAAAAGCGGAACAGGAAGGTTGTCATCCGGGCATTCACATAACCATAATGAGCAGGTGAACTGATGTCCGGGTCATTCTTCAGGCGGAAGGGCCTGGGCCGTTCCCCGGTATATTTGGTTGCAGGATCCTGTTCCAGTGCAAGGATCTTTTGCTGTAAAGGGCCATCCGGGTATTCGATGAGGTCTTCCAGCCTGTTGAGGTAAAAGCTAAGGCGATAAAAGATGAGCCGGTCCGGTTCTTTTTCAATAACGGTGATCACAATGGTATCCTGCGAAAGCTTTAATGCTGCGGCCTCCCCTTTATCAAGGATATAAACAGGGGTGGCAGGTGCTGTCTGCCGGAACCTTATCTTTTTAATACCCGCGGTGTCTACCAGGTACTCCAGCCATCTTGCATTCAAAGGTTCAGCAAGAGAATCTTTCAATGGTTCTATATCTTTTATAAAGACCTTAACCAGCGAATCGATACGTTTCAATGCCCCGATCTCTTTTATATGGGAAAACTCTACCTGGAGCTGGTTGCCCTTACCAAGGTTGATCACATACAGGCGGTCTGTCCGGCTCTGCGGCACTTCAAAAAGGTCGCCGCCAGGACTGTTTTGGGCATATGATCCTCCCGCGGCGCCTGTTAAAAGCACCATCAATATTATCTTTTTCATTTTAAGCTTTTTAGAAGTTGACGATGGTATGATCAGGTTTGAGATTGTTCTTTTTGACCGTAGCATCCGGCCGCCTCATGAATTTCCGGTAAGGGATCATATCCAGGGTTGAGCCGGATTCTCCCGCCAACTCATTTGCGTGTATTATCCTTAATGCCTTTTTCTCCGCGGCTATATTGTTTTGCGTTTTGAAAATAACGCCAGGTATTTCTTTGTTAACGGTAATGAGGGAATTGTCAATTGCAAATTGTTTTGCTTCGATCTTTTCTTTTACCAGCACCGGCTCGGGCAATCTTTCCCTCTTTCTATTCCTTGCAATTACCGAACTGCCTTTCTCTTTTTTTGAAACTGTTACCTGTGTTGCCCGGACTGACGGGTCGTGGGGTGATCTTACCAGGATCTTCGGCGGCATAGCATTGACAATAGTTGTTCTCTCGTGTATATCCTGCTGTTTCTCTTTGAGTGTGGCAGGTAAGAAAAGCAGTGTAATGACCGAAGCTGCTACAAGCCATCCTGCCAGGATCTTTTTCTTTGGCTGCCTTTTGATACGCTTTTGCAGTTTCTCCCATACCAGGGAGTCGTCGGGCATTTCATTTTCGATATGGTTCAGTTTCCTCACCCTTTCCATCCAGGAAGGCTGGTTATTTTGAATGTTGTTTTGCATGACCGATCTCGTTTCGTGATAATAATTTTTGCAATAGAG
>DATHEH010000084.1:0-2255 GCA_035318685.1 Ferruginibacter sp. | reverse complement strand
TCTTTGCAATCTTTATTTCTTTATTGATAAGGCTTATCAATTGCTTCCTCATCAGCTCAGGGCTTACAGAAAGGGTTTTGCATGCTTTAAGTAAGGGCGACCTTGTCTTCGGATGTTCCAGGTAAAGAAATATCCGGTTCACATCAGCCATTATATTGCGGTTGGAAGTAAGCAGGCAATGATCGCCATAAATACGGGCTGTTTTTTCATTAAGGTTGCCGGTACTTACAAAGCCATAATGGGTAGTAATATTGTTTACTCTTTTTTTAATCAGGCAGATCTTTGCATGTACTTTAAGGTTTGGAACGCCGATCAATACTTTTACCCCGGCATCTTCCAATTCTTCTTTCCACGCCAGGTTTGCTTCTTCATCAAATCGTGCTCTTAACTCAAGCATAACCGTAACATGCTTGCCATTTCGTACGGCATTGGTAAGTGCATTGATAATTTTTGATCGCGGCGCCAACCGGTAGCAAGTGATTTTAATGCTGATAACCTGGGGATCAATAGCCGCTTCTCTCAATAGGTCTATCACGCTATTAAAAGAATGGTAAGGAAAATTTAATAATACATCCTGTTCCAGTACTACATTGGTAATACTGCTTGTTTGCTTAAGAAGGGGATGAGTAAAAGGTTTTTTACGAAGGCTTTTATTGTTAAAGACGCTGTCGGGGAAATCAATAAAGTCTTTAAAATTATGGATCCTTCCACCGGGTATAAGGTTTTCACGATGGGATAAACCCAGGCGTTTCACCATGTAAGCAAGTAAGCCACTATCTATTTCCTTATCATAAACAAACCTCACCGTTTTCCCTTTCTTACGGTTCTTAAGCCCTTTTTCAATTTTTTGAATAAGCGAAGTGGATACATCGTTATCTATATCTATCTCCGCGTCCCTGGTAACTTTTATAGTGTGAGCAGAAAAAACATCATAGCCAAAAAAAGCAAATATCCTTGGCAGGCAATACCGTACGATATCTTCCAGGAGTATAAGATATTGTTCCTGGTTTTTTGAAGGAAGAATTACAAAACGTGGCAGGTGTCTTACCGGTACAGATACCAGTGCAAATTTCTGCGGAATGGTTTTATCGTGGCGGGATAATTTACATGCGAGGTAAATAGATTTATCATTGAGAACGGGGAAACCGGGAATGCTTTCTATCATAAGAGGAACGATATAGCTCCTGACTTCTTCGTTAAAATAATCCAGTACAAATTTTTTTTGTGGGCTGCTAAGTTTTTTTTCATTCACAATATGGATGTGTTGCTTTTTCAATTCCCGCAGTATGTCTTTCCATATCTTTAAAAACTTTTCCTGCTGGGCATTCACTTTTACCATTATTTCATCCAGTATAATTTCAGGCCCGGCTTCCAAATGCATTTTTGCCTTATTGCCTAATTCTGTCATCTTCTTCAATGCAGCTACCCGAACCCTGAAAAACTCATCCAGGTTGTTTGAAAATATTCCCAGGAACCGTATCCTTTCTTTTAAGGGCACGGTTTCATCATCTGCTTCCTGCAGTACCCTGTTATTGAAAGAAAGCCAGCTTATATCCCTAATGATTGTTTTTCTTTTATGCAAAATATTTTTAATAATCTTTTTTGATCTTCTTAAGAATATTCGTAGTAGAAACCCCGTCAACCATTTTAGCGATTTTCACCTCGCCACCTGCAGCAATCACTTCTTTAGCCCCCACTACCTCCTCAATGGTGTAGTCTCCGCCTTTTACCAATACATCCGGCAAAAATTCGGTGATGAGCCGGTGGGGGGTATCTTCTGCGAAAATAATTACAGCATCCGTCATTATCAGGCTTGCAAGGATCAATGCCCGTGCATTCTCATTATTGACAGGCCGATCGGGGCCTTTAAGTTTTTTTACAGATAAATCTGAGTTTACCCCTACAACCAATACATCTCCATATGTGGCAGCTTCGCATAATGATGCAATATGTCCTTCATGAAGTATATCAAATACGCCATTGGTGAAGACAATCTTTTTGTCCTGGAATTTCCACCTTTTTGCCTGGGCCAGTAATTCAGTCAGTGAGAATATCCTGGAGGGAATTGCCTTGACTGTTTTCATTTTTGTGTCGGTTTATGTATGGTAAAAGGATGAGGGCTGCAAAACCCGCTGTAATTACAATACCCGTGCTTACACCCCACATCAACCATCCAAATGCCTGGCCCAGAGGTGCGGAAATATTATACATTAGCAATATACGCATGACAAAAAGGGGGAAGGAGCCTATACCAC
>DATHEH010000083.1:0-2646 GCA_035318685.1 Ferruginibacter sp. | reverse complement strand
AAAGACCAGGTGGAAAATTTAAAACAAAAAGGAATTCCTTCCCTGGCCATTTATTCCGGAATGAGTTTTTCCGAAGTAAAAAAAACGTTACAGAATGCAGCCTATGGAAATTATAAATTTCTCTATGTTTCCCCGGAACGCCTGGAAACAAATTTGTTTTTAGAATACCTGCCGGCAATGCATATAAATTTATTGGCGGTAGATGAGGCCCATTGTATCTCACAATGGGGTTATGATTTCAGGCCTCCCTACATGCGCATTGCCAACCTTAGGGAGCAATTGCCCAGTGTACCGGTGCTGGCACTTACAGCATCTGCAACAAGACCTGTGCAGGATGATATTTGCGATAAGCTGCTCTTCTCACAAAAACAGCAAAGATTTCTGCAATCATTTGAAAGAGCTAACCTGTCTTACAGTGTTTTTAACATCGCCTCCAGGCAAAATAAGCTTTTGGAAATATTAAAAAATGTTCCCGGTACCGCAATAGTTTACTGCAAAAGCCGGAAGCATACCAAAGAGATCGCAGACCTGTTACTTATGAATAAGATCAATGCGGATCATTACCATGCCGGGCTGAATAACGAGGAAAGGAATAAAAGGCAGGAGAACTGGGTAAGCAATAAAACAAGGGTTATCGTTTCTACCAATGCATTTGGAATGGGTATCGACAAACCGGATGTAAGGGTAGTTGTACACTACGATGTTCCGGATTGCATGGAAAATTACTACCAGGAAGCAGGAAGGGCAGGAAGGGATGGGAAAAGAGCATATGCTGTGTTATTGTATACGAATAAAGAGATAGAATCTTTGCAGCAGCAAAGCGATATCCGTTTTCCCGCCGCCGAAGAAATAAAAACTATTTATATTGCCCTGATGAATCATTTGCAGGTTGCTGCGGGCACAGGCGCAGGTATTTCCTTTGATTTCGACATTGCCGCTTTCACTACTGCTTTTAAATTGAATATACTTACCTCTTCATATGCAATTAAGGCGCTGGAACAGGAAGGCGTAATAAGTTATAACGAGGTTTTTTTCAAACCCTCAACTGTCGTCTTCACTACCAGCAAAGAGGAACTTACGGAATTCGAAGAACAGCATCCCGAATTTGAGCCTGTTCTTAAAGGTTTGCTCCGCTCCTATGAAGGCATCTTCGACTTCCCTGCAATTATTTATGAAAGCCGGTTAACCAGGTTCCTTGAAACGGATCTGGTCAGTTTAAAAACCGATCTGAAAAAACTAGACGAGTCAGGGATCATCAGCTACAACATTCAAAAAGATAAACCGCAGCTAACGCTTTTGCAAAACAGGATGTACACAGATAGTTATATGATCAACACGACCAGTCATTTAAAACGCAAACAAAACTTTGAAGAGCGGGTAAGGGCGATGATAGCATATATAAACAAAACTACAGGCTGCCGCAGCAGGCATATTGCTCAGTATTTTACCGATGGAAAAGTAAATGCCTGTGGCATATGTGATAATTGCATTAACGGGAAGGCCCTCCATATTACTGCAGAAGAATTCAATAAGATCACAGAACAGGTTTTACATGTTGCAAAAGAAGCTCCGGCATCAATGGAAGAGATCATGGTTAAGCTAAAAGGCACGAAAAAGGAAAAAGTCTGGAAAGTAATAGACTACCTGCAGGGAGAGAAAAAGATCATGGCCGATAAGGAAGGGAAACTGACGATTTTATGACAAATGGGAAGGTCTATAAAATAAAAAAAGGGACCAAGATAGAAATCTAGTCCCGCTTTAAAATCCAATATCCTATGAAAAACCGAAACGAAGATAACGCGGTTTTTATGATTATGCAACATTTTGGACAAGTATTTTTCAGAAAACTGAAAAAAGAGGGTGTGTAAAAAGTACAACACCCGGGGTAACTGAAGATGTTTAACGAATTCAAAATCAGTCTTTTAGGAAAAAAATAGGAATTTTATTTTTACAATTTTTCCGTGAGATATTAAGGTAAAAAAATAATGTTGTTTAACGGGGGCCTTCGGCCCGGATTTGAAGATGCGTATAGATCCAGGTTATGGGGTTCCTTTGGCTCAAAACCAGCTCCTGGTCTTCTTACTGCTCCTGCCGCCCAATCCCAGTGCTCCGAGTAAGGAACGGACTATTGTATTGCCTGCGGTACGTGCCATGCTTTTTACGATCGTGTTATTGGCAACTTTCTCCAGGGTTGAAGGGGGCTCTTTTACCGCCTTTTTCCCGTTTGTTGCATCCTGCGTCTTTTCCGCGGCTTCCTGCAATTTGGCCGTCAATATCTCGTAGGCGCTTTCACTATCCATTGGCGTATTGTATTTCGCCACAAGTTTTGAATTACCGGTAAGGGCGGCGATCTCATCGTCGGTTAAAATATCCATCCGGCTGCGTGGTGCACAAAGCATAGTATGTGCAAGCGGTGTTGGGATCCCCTTTTCATTCAGCATGGTAATAAAAGCTTCCCCAATTCCCAATTGGGTTATTAGGTCTTCTGTCTTATAATAATCCGTTTCAGGATAGTTCTCCGCAGTTTGCTTAATTACCTTCCTGTCTGCCGCAGTAAAAGCACGTAAAGCATGCTGTACCTTTAAACCAAGCTGGGCCAATACACTTGCCGGTACATCCATCGGGTTTTGCGTACAGAAAAATACA
>DATHEH010000082.1:0-6144 GCA_035318685.1 Ferruginibacter sp. | reverse complement strand
TTTCTTCTTCATTCTTGGCAAGCCCGATAACAGATGTGGTACCCGGCAGGCCTAATTCACTTATGCTTTGCATTGCAGCGCTTAGCTGGCCTTTTCCCCCGTCTATAATGACCAGCTGCGGCAATGGGCTGTTCTCTTCCAGTAACCGCTTATAACGCCTGTAAACCACTTCCTTCATAGAAGCAAAGTCATTGATGCCAACCACTGTTTTTATATTAAAGTGCCTGTAATCCTTTTTGCTGGGTTCTCCGTTCTTAAAACTCACCATAGCTGCCACAGGGAAGCTTCCCTGGAAATTTGAGTTATCAAAACATTCTATCTGCACAGGAACAGCGGGTAACTGTAGATCTGTTTGTAATTGTTGCAATACCCTTATTTTCTCTGTAGTTGTTTTTTCTTCGAGCTTAAGCATTTTCCTCCTTTTCAACTCCTCGCGGAAATAATTCACGTTCTTTTCAGACAGGTCCAATAATTTTTTTTTATCGCCACTTTTAGGAATGGTAATAATAATGCCCTCTTCGGGATATTCAATTGGTAAGGGAACGATGATCTCCTTTGTTGAACTGCCGAAATGATCCCTTAATTGTGCTGCGGCAAAAGCAAGGACTTCACCCGCTGTTTCCTCCAGTTTCTTTTCAAGCATGATCGTCTTTGTCTGAACAATGGCGCCGGCATTAATGGCCAGGTAGTTTACATAGGCGATATTCCCGTCTTCCAGGATAGAAAATACATCTACAGTTCCTATCCGCGTGTTCACTACAGTTGACCTGGATTGAAAATTCTGGAGGTGCTCTATTTTCTTCTTATAGATGGCCGCTTTTTCAAATTCCATTTTTAGAACCAGTTGCTGCAGCTCTTTTTTAAAATGCTGGATCACCGGCGACATGTTGCCTTTTAAAATGTTTACGAGTTGTTGCAGCCCTTCGTTATAGTCCTCAACTGTTTGCAAACCTTCACAAGGTCCCTTGCAATTTCCAAGGTGATACTCAAGGCAAACCTTGAATTTCCCTGCTTTTATATTTTTTTCTGTGAGGTTAAGTTTACAGGTTCGTAATAAAATGGTTTGCTTTATGAAATCAAGCAGCTCCCTTACTTTTTCTACGGATGTGTATGGGCCAAGGTATTGTGAACCATCCTCGATCCTCCTCCTCGTAAAAAATACCCGGGGAAACCGTTCATTTTTTATGACAATATAGGGGTAGGTCTTATCGTCCTTTAAGCTGATATTGAATTTGGGCTGGAATTCTTTTATGAGTGTATTCTCCAGCAGGAAAGCATCCTGTTCACTGTTCACTATTGTAAACTCTATGTGATGGATACGTTGAACGAGCTCATGTGTTTTGTAGGTTGAAAATGTTTTTGAAAAATACGAGCTTACCCTTTTGCGCAAATGCTTGGCCTTACCAACATACAACAATTCGTTTGCTGCATTATAATACTTATAGATGCCTGGTTGAGCAGGGATACCGGAAGCAATTGCCGAAAATTCTTTTTGTGTCATTGGTTATTAAAAATCCCAGGTAATTTTTTCTTCTTTTTCAACAGTGGATACCCCGTTCTGGTCAGTAACTATTGTGGTGATCTTGCACCACTTATTGCTTTGCCAGGTCAATTGCAGCATTTTACCGGCGCTGATATTTTTAACCATGTAGATCCTTCTTACGTTGCCTGTAACCCGGTCGACATACACATCCCAGCGGCTTAATAACATACTGTCGGGTAATATAGCGCTGGGGTCATAAGTAAATGTATAAGCATCAACAGACTGGTCTAAAAATTTTTTTTCTGTAAACAGGGAAACCATGTTAGCAGAATCGATCTCGGGATGTAAAAATTCTTTCACAGCCTCCTCTATATCTTCTGCTTTAAGCCATACAGAATCAGTATGTTCCTTGACGATCGTGTATTTTAAGGGATTTACAGCTTTTTCTTTGATCTCGTACAACTGCCCTTTTATATACGATGTAACAGGAAAAAAACTCGGTTTCTCAACAGCTGTTTCCGTTTGTTCATCAGCTCTTATTGACTTGTTGTTACAAGAGAAGAATACCAGGCTTATTACAATAACAGGGATGAAGATTTTCATATTTCAAAATTAACCGGAATCTGTGGTATTGCAAAAAACTGCAGAATGCCCAATGCAGTTGGCGGGTATAAAAAAACGCAGCGATCGCTGCGTAAAATTATTTAGGAATAAAAAATAATGCTTTATCTAAAATACTTTAACTATCCCTATCTTAACCCCAACCGCATATGGTTTTTCAACTAAAGTATATCTTTTCTTGTAGGTTGATAATAACTGGTAACGTGCCTGGGGACCTACCTGCAGGGTAAAACCTGCCAGTTTATAATTAATATAAGTTTCAAAACCGGTGTTCAAATTCCAACTCCGCATTATTGAGGGTTCAGATACGTAATTCTTCATATCTGCAGAGACAAGGTATGCATTACCGCCAAAAACATAAGTCGGTTGTATAGAGGCTCCGGCAAACCACTCTAGTTTATTAACGGATGCAAGTTTGTAAGCAATACCTATGGGTACTGAAACCTGGTGGGTTGTATTATGTAGCGTAACAGGCTGCAGTGCGGTTGTATTGTAGGGATTAGCCAATATGGTTGTTCTTGTATGATAATAAGAATACCCTGTAGATGCGTCATTCAATAATACTGAAGTTAGAATAGGATGACTGGTCTTATCAGCCTCTATGCCATAACTGGTTGAATTGTATTGTATGCCAGCTTTAAGGCGTAGGTTTTTTGCATATGAGTAAGACAATCCTATGCCTCCTTCTATTCCTAAACCAGGTTTATGGCTTACGTTATTGTTAACATCGGCATTGGTAAAACCGGCAGGAGAACCCTTTGTATCCATATTCAATTTGCGGTAATTTATAGCAGGGGTTGTATATAATTCAATGGCTAAGCGACCTTTCCATTTACCGCGGCGGGACGGCCTGTTTAACAAAGCATAATTTTCGATCCATGATTTTTCCGCAGCCGATAAAGTTTTTTTAGCATTAAGGTCTTTTTTTGTACTGCTCTTCTCACTACCAGAGGCCGCGTTTTGGGCATTATTTAATCCCGGTAAAACAACGAGAGTGTTAACAGTAAGATCAGCATCCTTCAACTCTCCGGCGATCTTTTTAGAGCCTGTTGGATCATCGGCAACCAGTTCTTCTTCATCCATATCCTGGTTATTATTGCTATTAGAAGGTGCAACTGCCCTTGTTTTTTTCTTTTTGTTGACTGTTGCAATATCTGTGAAGATCTGGTTTGTCTTTATGTAAGCGTCAACTTTTTGAAAAATAGCATTGCCGTTACTTCCAGGTTGTTCTTTAGCAACTACAGAAGTAACACCGGAATGTTTTGCTGCCAGGTTATTATTAAGACCTGTAGCAAGATCAGCAGCGGTTAGAAATGAAATGTCAGCTATTGCTGCGGAATTAATATTATCGGCGCCCGCAGGGCCCTCAGCACCAGCGTTAATTAATTGCTGGTTTTCACCTTTTACTGAAGAAGGCCTGTTTTTATTTTTTACTTTTTTGGAATTGTTCTTGGCATCGCCAGCCTGTTCATCGGCAGCGGCAGTAAATTTCCTGTTGAGGGTATCATCCCCGGTGTTCAAATAACCAACCAGCAGTAATACTATGATCAACAGCATACTCATGGCAACAGAAGGCCACTTGCGGCCCGGGTGTAAGTCGTTGTAAATGCTGTGCCAAACCCGTTTTGAAGGATACATCCTGAATTGGTCAGACTTTTCCTTTAACAGTTGCTCAAAATCGTCGGTATAAAATTTATTCTCCATCTTTCACAAAAGCTTATAGTAACTTGGTAATTCAACAATTGAACCTAATAAGTTTATCCGGGTGAAACGGCGCCATAAAACGTTGTTCTCTTTTTTTGTTTCTGGATGATCTTTTTACGGATCAGTATTTCTTCCAGCATAGCTTTTGCCCTGGTATACTGGCTCCGGCTGGTACTCTCCTCAATATCAAGCATATTAGCGATCTCTTTATGAGAATATCCTTCTATTGCATACAGGTTAAGAACTGTTCTGTAACCCAATGGCAATGTCCTGATACACTCAACTACCTGCTTTGCCTGCATGATCGAAGGAATAACTTCTTCCTTAACATGAATGCTGTTCGCATGAATGATGTCAACACTATCAGAGAACTTTTTGTTTTTCTTCAGAATGTTGATGCAGGTATGTACAACTATTCTCCTGATCCAACCTTCCAATGCACCTTCATTACGATACTGGTGGATTTGCGTAAATACCTTTATAAAACCATCCTGCAACATATCCTCGGCATCTTCACGGTTTTTCGCAAAACGGTAACATACACCCAACATTCTTGGGCTAAAACGGCTATATAATGCTTCTTGTGCAGCCGCATTATTTTTAAGACATCCAGCTAACATCAGCTCTTCTGTCATATCAGTGCTTTGTTTACCCTATAAATATAGACAAATTACTGTAAACTACTGCTGCACGTACCATAAAAAAACATCCCCGGGAAACCGGGGATATTTAGTGCTTACGTTGAGTTAAGGAACTGTTCCTTAAAATTTTTGTTAAAATTTCAACCTACCACTTCGCTCTTAATCCAATGATGAGGTTTAGGCCCGCTGCAGAGAAGCCTGAAGCAAAATACCTGTAGTTCCTGTCAAGCAGATTTTCCACGGCTACCTGTGCCTGTAAATATTTTGTAATATTTACACTTCCTCTCCAGTTAAGGGTCATCCATGACGGCATTCCGTCTGCTGTGGCATACTGGGCATTATCTTCTCCATCCGGGTTATAATCGTCAAGGCGCTTCCAGCCATTATACAAAAGGAATAGTTCTGTATTGAATATCCTGTGCTGGTAGCTTACACTTGATTTTCCTATCACCGGGGGGATATGGTCCAATGGCCTGCTGGATACATTCCTGTTTACCAATGCATATGTTCCGTTAGATTGCTTTTCGTAAACGCTTGATGTCTTCGATGCGTCTGTCTTAAACCTTCCCTTTGTGTAGGAAAGTGTGGTATTAAAATTAAATCCTTTAAAGAGATCAGCATTTATACCAAAAGAAAAACCATAAAGATTAGCCCTGTTTACGTTCTGGCTTGCCAATACCTGACTTTTCACGCCATTGTAAATAATCGAATCCTGACCGTTCAATTTAAACGGAGCTTTGATAATGGCATTTCTGAACAATGTATAGAATCCCGTAACCTCTACGGTCACCCTGTTAGCTATGCGTTGGTTGAAAGTAAGGTCGAAATTGTAGCTGTACTCCGGTTTGATATCGGCATTGGGTATTACTACCTGCCTTGCCGCAGTAGCAGATTCAAAGATCTTCGCCAGGTCATCAATATTTGGCGCCCTGAATCCTGAAGAAACAGAAGCTTTGATAGTGGTGTTTGCTGCGGGCGTATATACCATACCAATATTTCCCGTAACTGCTATGCTGTTTTGCTTAACTGCAGTATCCGGTAAGCTGAGGAAAGAATTATCTTTTACATTGCTTTCCAGGTTTATTGACTGTAAACGGATACCATCATTTAAAACAAGCTTTTCGTTCTTGAATTTGTACAGATGTTGCGCAAAAACGCCCCGGTTATTCATCTTGTTCTTGCCATCAGGATAGCGGGGCTGCAACTTGGTAACAGCTCCTGTTGTCAGGTTGGTCCTTGTTGCCACTGACTTTACATCATTGAACTGTCCATCGATACCTACGGTCAATTCACTATTCCCCATCATCTTCCTGCCACTTATTGATACACCGAAAACCTCTACTTTTTCTACCTGGCTGTCAAACCTGTCGTAGCGCTTGAATTCCCTTGTCTGCCTGCTTTCCTCGATGTCCTGGTAATTGATATTTGCCTTAAGTTCATCTACAAAACCAAGTTTGCCTGCAGTTAATTCATAGGCACCTAATATTCTTTTTTGCGGTCCATAGAACCATTCTGCATACCTCAGTGTTGTTCCGATAGAACCGCCAAAATTCCTTATGTCCTGCAGGCGGTCATAACGCGGCACATCATTGGTATTTGATAACTGGAAATTCAGGGTGTGGGAGATTTTATCATTCTGTTTGAATAATAATTTCTGGATAATATCCCATTGCTTGTATCCCGAGAATTTTTGAA
>DATHEH010000081.1:0-19810 GCA_035318685.1 Ferruginibacter sp. | reverse complement strand
TAATTAACACTGCAAAGATGCAAGGCCTCTAAAGAACAATTTGTAAAAGACCTTTGTATGTTGTTGTAGCCGCTTTACTAAAAATGCTATGCGCTGGTTCGTGACTTCTGTAAAAGAAAAAAAACCTTCATTTGAAGGTTTTCAGAGGGAATTAATTTGATGGGTAGACACTCATCATAGTTTCATAGGGGTAATTAGGTTTTTGGTATGGATATTTGGATATTTTCTTAACACTGCAAAGATGCAAACATTCTTAAGAACAATTTGTAAAGAACTACACTGTTTCGTTGTAGAGGTTTTACTATAAAAGTGCCTGTTATCAAGGGTTTCACCGTAAAATTGCATCGTCATTCGTACAACTACGATGCTTTGTTTCGTATCTCTACGATTTTGTTGACGAACGGCATTGCGTGGGAAAATATATTGAACCACATAGTAACATAGATACAATAGGAAAACACAGTATTTGGTGCTATGTTTCCTATGCTCCTATCTGGTTCTATATTCAATGCAGCATAATGCTTATCCCCGATATGCTGCGTACCAGTTTATCTGGGCCAAGAACTTTTACATTGTCGAAGATCACCACTGAACCTGCTGCACAACGGTTCATAAGACTTTTGAGGGGTTTCAAACTATTGCTGCTAATATTGCCTTTTTCTATCCTTGTAAAATTAGTTCCTGAGAAATATACTGTAGCACTCACGACCTCGAACTTTGTTTCAAATTCAAAATCATTTACTTCTGCCCGGCAAAATTCCTGGATCTTAAAAACAGCCGCCAACATCTTCTCATTACCGGGCTCCTGTGAACCGATATTGAATCCTTTATCCTTTTTTTCAACCAGGGATGAACGACCGGGTGATACCATGCTGTTTTCCACATAAGATAATTGTGTGCTTAATGGGAAGGCGCAAATGCTTAATAAAGAGAAAAGAAGTACGTGTCTCATTTGATAAAGTTTTAGCAGGCTGAAAGATCCTTAAAGCTAATATTTCAAAAGTGAAAGTATTGTTAGAGTTCCAGCCAATATCGAATAAGGAACTCTGTGGTTGATGATTCATAGTTCATAGTAAGACCAGTTAGGCTATGAACTACCTGCTATGAATCATTAGCTATTAGCTATGAACCATGAACCATTAGCTATGAACTATTACCTTAAAAATTAAGCGACAACCTTAGCCCCGGAGTTACGCCTTTAAAAAGGTCATGGAAATAAAATACCGGTTCTATCTTTATCCTTTCTCTAAATAGGGAAACCTGCCCGGCTCCTGCCCGCCAGGTATTCTTTTTAAAGAAATCTCCATTGCGGTTTACCAGGTAGCCAAGTGAGAATACGGGTAAAAATGGGGGTTCTTTTGTTCCGCTCTTATTTGTTAACCGCGCCTGTCCATAAGTTAGTGTTACAAAATCATTGCGAAATGTCTGCAGCCTGCCTTCCGCATTTTTTGCAAAGAAAAAATTGGGCTCCCACGCAAGGCCGATCTCCCTTTTTATATTGCCATTATTAAAAACGATTGCGGCTCCCAGGCTCAGCGAGGGTACAAAATAATTTTTGTAGTTCTGCATATTTACAGACCATCTCGAAGTAAGATAATCCCCTGTGCCCCCAATATGCCCGGCCGGCTGGTGGTTCGAGTAAATGGCCTGGTCGCCGTTCTTTATATGCCAGCGCCCTTCTTTGTCTTTTATCCACCGGGCATTCTTATTTGTTTTAATACTATTGATCTTTTCATTTAATCCGGCACCGGGATATCCCTCCAGGTCACTTAGCCGGTTCACAAAAAAACTAAGCCGGTAATAACGGGTCTCCGTGAATGGCCTGAGCAAGGTTGAGCTTTCCGTATATTGTTTTGAACCCAGGAAGTTAACGGTATCCTGTTCCAGTTTTAAAGCCGCAACATCACCGGGTTGCAACAAAAAGCTGGAACCCTTCGGTTTAAAAAGCCGGATGCGTATTTTTTTGTTTGCAGGATCATCAATTGTATAATCTATACGTTTTGCTGATAATTCATCAGCGAGGGAATCTTTTAATGGTATGATATCCTGCAAAAAAACCCGCAGGAGGGAATCTATGTTCTTAAAACGATCCAGGTCGGCGATATCACTTAGCTCAACCTGCATTTTATTCCCCTTGCCGAGATCAACGATAAATCTCCTGTGGAGTGTGTTAGCGGGCACGTCAAAGGCCTTTTGGGTCTTTGACGTTTCTTCCTGGGCAATAGCCGGTAAGTTGATGCTTGTAACAAGCACCAGTAAACTGATGATCTTTTTCATGTTGATTTAGTTTTTTGGAGAAAGTCTTATTTTAAATCCACTGGCATATTGCTGTGAAGCAAATTTTTGTTCAGCGGGTTTTCCGTTCCTGAATTTTATTTTAAAGGGAGTTTGAGCATAAGTTGGCGAAAAAATCCCCACCGAAGCAGGCGCCAGTTCATTTATATGTACAACAGATAATTTTTTCTTCACCGCTACTGTCGCTGCTGTATCTGTAGTAGCTGCAGGCATAGTTATAGCCACGGGATCTTTTTCAATACCGGTTCCCGTAATAACGGTAAACGGCTCATTCTTTTTTATGGTAATTTTTAATTTAACCGGGTGTTGATTTTTTGCGATCCTGTTCTCCACCTTTCTTTTTTCAACATGTTCATTCGCCATGACCGTTTCTTTGGGAGGAACCCGGAGATGCAAAGCTGGTGAAATTATGTTTTGCTGTTGTGGATCTTTTTTTACAACAATATCCTGCTCTTTGTTTGCCGTCATCCGCGGAATGATGCATGCCAGCAAGATAGCCGCGGCAGCCCAATACCATATGGCTTTGCGTTTAAGGGGTTTTTGCTGCAAACGACCTTGTAGTTTTTCCCATGCGAGCTCTTTACCCGGTGCAGTTTCACCCGGGAGGACTGTTAACCCTTCCAGTTTGCTCTTCCAGCCGGGAGGATCATTGTGCTTTTCGTTTAACATACTCAATTCCTTTTTGTGATAACATCTTTTGTAATAATGACCTTGCCTTACTTAACTGCGACTTGGATGTGCCTTCTGAAATACCCATCATCGCAGCAATTTCCTTATGGTCGAATCCTTCAATAACATATAAATTAAAAACGGTGCGGTAACCAACCGGTAATTGCACTACCAGGTTAAAGATCTCGGCGGCAGATAAATTGCTTAAAGCTTCTTCTGCCAATACATTTTCTTCTGCCGTAGATTCCGTTACTATGGTGAATACATTTTTCTTACGCAGGAACATCAGGCATTCATTCACCATGATCCTTTTGAGCCAGGCATGCAGTGCTGCGTCGCCCTGGTAAGTAAATGCAGGCAGGTTTTTAAAGAACTTATAAAAACCATCCAGCATCATCTCTTCAGCATCCTCCCTGTTCTTTACATACCTGCGGCAAAGCATGAGCATTTTATCAGCAAACTGGTCAAACAGGCATTGTTGTGCAGCCTTGCTTCCCCGCTTTGCTTCTTTCACCAGTTGTGCTATATCCATTAAGAGGAACAGTGGTTGGTTTATAAAAGTATAAATGCAGTTTACATACAAAGGGTTGCCCGGGCAAATTAAAAGAGTTAATGATTTTATATTTTACGGCTGATGGTTCAATAAGCCAGTTAAAAATTAAGAATTAATAATTAATGATTTTTCAGGGTTAAAGTGTATTATAAGATTTTTACTGTCTCCCAAAAGAAGATATCCTGTACCCGAAGGAATTATTAATTCTTAATTATTAATTCTTAATTCCTTAAACATGGTGCCCTTCAGGTCTTTGAGCTTTCGTGGCCATAATCCTATTATCCGTATACATCCGGATAAATATTGCTTACCTTAGGATCATGAAATCATCTTTAGGGTATATACTCTGCCTCTCCGCAATGTTATATATTGTTTCCTGTAAAAAGAATACGGAAGATATCATCGGTCCGCCACCACCACCACCACCGCCGCCCGTAGGCATTGTAGATAATGATCCTTTATTATTGGGTAATCCAACCAATGCGCAAACCTCTGTCTCATTGCCTGAAAATTATTTAAGGAACTATGATTATTATAAGATCGCTTACAGCCAAAGCAGGGCGATACCCGTTTGGGTAGCATGGCACCTGCAGTCGGAGGACCTTGGCTCATCCCCAAGGCGTGACGATTTCAGGACAGATGCGGGATTGCCGGCGGGCTGGTACCAGGTACAGGACTATAGCTATTCCGGCAGCGGGTTCGACCGGGGGCATAATTGCCCGAGTGCAGACAGGACAACTTCCATTCCTGCCAATTCATCCACTTTTTTAATGACCAATATGATCCCGCAATCGCCGAGATTGAACCAGGGCCCGTGGGCAGGACTCGAAGATTATACAAGAACATTGGTAGGATCAACAAAGGAAGCCTATATCTTTATGGGCAATTACGGGCAGGGTGGTTATAATACCAATAATTTATTCTTTGCTACCATTGATGCAGGCAGGATAACCGTACCAGCTAATATCTGGAAAGTGATCGTGCTTTTACCCAAGGGCACCAATGACCTCACCCGTATAGATACGTCTGCAATTGTTTTAGCCGTGAACATGCCCAATGATAACCGCCTTTATTCAACCGGCGGTAATGCGGTATGGCGAAATTATATCACTACCATATCCAACCTGGAACTACAGGCAGGCAATAACGCCGTAATGCTTGATCTTTTTAAGGAGGTTGCGGTGAATGTGAAGAGTTATTTGAAGCTGAAAGTATACCAATAAGTAAATTAAAAATTAAAAATTAAGAATTCCTTAGGTGTAATAATATGTAATGAATTGCATGCCGCCTTCGACAAGAGAAGAGATCCTGCGCCGAATTAATTTTTAATTCTTAATTTTTAATTCCCAATATCATTCTGCGGAAATATCCTGATCAGCTTTACAAACCGCGATAAATAATATTTAGCCAGCGGCGAGATGGTAACCCCATATGCTTTACCTGAGGTGGAATGAATAAAATGAACTTCCCCATTCTCCTTTGAAGCAATGATACCCATATGTCCCACCAGTCGTATCGTGCTGTCTGTGCCGGTGAAGAGCACAAGATCACCGGGTTTTGCATCTGCAAGTTCTACCTGTCTTTCTACATTGGTGAAATCAATGGACGACCGGGGAACGGCAATTTTAAAATGATTAAAAACATAAGTGATAAAGCCTGAACAGTCGAACCCAATGGCAGGATCAACAGAAGCATACCTGTATGGCGTACCGATAAGTGTTTTGGCAAAGGCGAGTAATTCCTGCGGCCCGGTTGCCCCGGTATTAATATGTTCTGCACCTGCAAGAAAAGACGGAGCTACCGGCGGTTGCACTATAGTGTCTTTCACAATCATGGTTACCGGCTGCACTATTTCCGGTACCTGTTCCACCGTTCTTTGTTTGATATAGGTAGTTAAAGTGATCAGCAATATAATGAGGATGGTAAACCGCATAACAAGCGGGTTACAATAATCAATCCAAGTGTGGTTAGTGGTTAATGGTTAATTGCAAGTGGAACCCACTAATGACATGATGACTTCTACAGGATGCTGCGATCCTGGGTTGGAGGAAATTTTTAACTATTACTTTTTTACTAATAGGAAAACTTCGTGCCCCTTCTTGTCTTCCTGTCTTAGTGGCTATTTTTTTCGCTTCGAAGGCACAAAGGCATAAAGTACACTAAGGCCAATGTTTAGTAAACGGACTCCTGTTATTAACCATTAACTATTAACCATTAACCAATAAATATCTCTATATTCATCCCTTTATATAGCTTACCTAAACCCATAAAAAATGCTAAAGCCCTGTTTTTCCCTGCTCATCTTGTTTTCGTTTTTCCTGCATGGCGACGCAAAAGCCCAGCAGCATACATTCAACATTGAGGATGTCATGAATAAAGTAAAAGAATACCTCCCTGAATATAAGTTCCGCCATTATAAATGGCCTTTACCGCCTGATGCCTGTTATGGCGGACAAACTTTAGCACCCGAAGAAATAGACGTTACCGTAGATTTTAAAAATGGATCGCCGTCAAGAATAATGTTAAAAAATATGGACCTGAAGAATAACCCAACACACTTAACCATCCTGGACGAAGTATTAAAAATGGTTGACGGCAGGTACCCGGAATGGTATGCGAAATTCTATAAGGCTTCCATCAAGAGTAAAAAGTATGACAACAACCTTGACAGGAAAGAAGGAGATAATCTTTTAAGATTTGAGTATATCGTAAAAGACAAGAAATTCAGTTGCGTTGTATTCTTTTTTGATAAGGCTAAATAGCTTAGTAGAATTAAAAATTCAAAAGTCAAAAATGCTTTAACGCTGTGAGTTCACAGGATAAGCATACTGTTTCCCATAAAATGGAAAGATCCCAGAGCCTTGGTTCGTGTGACACGAACCAAGGCATGGTATTGTTGTTTCCGGCTCTGTAATTTTATTTTTATTAAAGGTGCTCAAAACGACCAGCAATATAATGAGTATGGTAAACCGCATAACAGGGAGGTTACAATAATCAAACCGAAACTGATAATTAAGAATTAAAAACTAAGAATTAAGAATGTCTTTAACGCATGCAGCAGACCGGATTGGTATAGGGTTTCCCGCAAAATGGAAGGATCCGGAACTTGAAGGAATTTTTAATTTTTAATTCTTAATCCCAGACTCGAAGGCGTTAAATAACACGAGGCTTTCGTTCTACTTTTTTCTCATAAATTCGAATGCTCCCTTGCGAAGTTGTATGCCGTATTCCAAATAGGCCTTCATACAGGCAAGAAAATTTGCCCAACCTTCGGTATTGCCTATCACCCATTTCAGGTTATCATCGTTATACGGCTTTCCGTCTTCGGTTACTTTTACTACCGTGCTGTTGTCGGGTTGAGGATCCAGGAAAATGGCCACTACGGTTTCTTTGTCCCAAACAAAGGAAACTGAACGATTGGTTTCGATCCTGATCTCTTTCACGAATACCTGGTCTGCAAATTCGGGGAATTTCCAGGTCAGTTCTTTTCCTGTTTCCATTCGTCCACTGCTTTCCGAAATGAAATACTTTGTCATTTTTTCCGGGTCTGCAATTCCTTCAAAAACCTCTTCAACTGGTTTTTGAATTTGTATAGTTGCTTTTGCTATAAGGTTCATAAGATCTTTTTTATTTTAGTAAAGTTCCGTATTTCTTCTGTCATTAGTCCTTTCCGTAATCGCCTGGTAACGCGAAGGCTTTCCTCGTGCTCCTTCCTGTCTTTGTGCTCATATTTCATTTAGTTTTTGTAAAAGATTTTTACTTATAGCAGCTTTCGCCTTTACCATTTCCACCTGCATCTCAAGTTTCACCTGCGCAACGATACCCGTTCTTTCCAGCCTTTCCGAAACAAGGGCCTGTTGATTTCCAAACCAAAGCCGGTCCATTTTTGTTTCTTTGGTTACCCGCAAAGTTTCCAATCTTTCCTCAACAGTATTCAGCCATTGCATGTCCGCCTCGTAGCTATTGAGCATTTCATTAAGTTTGGTTTGCAGTACCCTGGCCTTTGCATTATAATAATCCATATCTGCTTTCAGCTTAGACGCCAGTGCTGCTGCCTGCACGGAGATCTCAGGTTGTTGTTTAGCCAGCGACCTTTGCCCTTTATTCTTTTTACTGTTATGGTGGCTTAGGGCAAGACCGGCCAGCTTTTCAGACAGTCCCGCCGGTAGTGTGCGGGATAGTTTTCCACTCTCGACATATTAAGCATGCTAAGGGAAATACCAAGATAATTTGCCAGTTCACGCTGGTTAACCGGCAACTGGTTGATGGGTTTGGTTCTGGCCATGTGAACAAAATTGTTGTGAACATAAAATTATTCACAAAGTTTTTGTTCACAAAATAATTCCGGGGAGACCGGGCCGTGAAAAAAGCTTTGTGGAATAGGTGTTTTAACTGTTCCGCAAAGATACCAGCCTTATTAGCTTAGCAGTCTAAATTTTATTTTATGAAACGATTTCAATTAATGGGGATAATGCTATTATTCTTTAGTATGTCCGCCTTTGCACAAATTCCCAGTCCCACACCTAAAGAGAAGGAGAAGCCTGCAGCCCCGGGTTATTTTAAAGACAGACCCAGTAATGACAGCCAGGACAAAACGTTGAAAGACCTTGATAAGCAGGACAAAGCCGACAGGCCTCAAAAAGAAGCCGTTGACAAACCAAAGAGGGATCCCGTGGACAAGCCTTCAAAAGACCGGGCTGAAAAACCCACCAGGGAGCCTGCGGAAAGGGGTAAGAAAAACTAATGGCTGGAAGTTAAAAGCTGCGATCGGGGTCGCAGCTTTTATTGAATTAGATGTACTTGTTAACCCTTACCTATTGACAGATGATCGAAGCATGCCTGCCTACCTGCTGCCAGCCTCCTTTCTTCTTCATCCAGATATTGGTAAAGCGCCTTTTATATTCCACGCCTGCTTTTACACCGGGCATATCGGAACGGGAGGCGAACTTCTCCCGACCCATAGTGATCACCATATCTTTTTGAAACTGCATCCTTTCAATGACCCTCTCAAAAATGCTGTAATCGATCATACCTGCTTTTTGTACCGCAAGCACAGCATCCAGGTTTTCAGAAATATTATTTCTTGGATTGTTCACCATAAATTCCGGCGCCCAAAGTTTTTTTAGGCTGATGGTATCTGCACGTAAGATCGCATTGACCACCGTTTGCTCCAGGCTTCTTATGTCGGCTTCTGTTTTGGAATTGTCCTGGGCCTTTGCTGCAAACACCGCAATGGTAAATGCAGCAATGAAAATAAATCTTTTCATAATTAGATTTTTGGGGTATGAAGGAAACGTAAATATAAATGTAGTAAGCTGCCTATAATTTTTAACTGGTAATAAAACCATTGTTTTCTGATTCGCTGTTACTATTAACCGGCATAGCGTTGTGAAGGCGTATTAATTCTGTGCGCCCGAATCACCCGGGTGATGAATTACGCCATTTTGATCAACAACACAGGGGCTGCTCTTATATCCACCCATGCTGAAACCGGTGCCTATATGTTTACTCCAGACAATGGCCCCGGTAGCCGCATTGATACCATGGATCATTTGATCAAGTTGCCCGCTGATATAAACCATTCCATCTGCTATAACGGGACTGGCAAGGATATTATCCCCGATATCTTTTTTCCATACCAGCGATCCCGTTACTGCATCAAGACAATATAAGAATTCATCACCCGAGCCTACATAAACTTTATTGTTTACTACAGACGGGCTTGATAGAACATAATCCCCGGTAAGGAAAGTCCATTTAACAGCCTTAGTTAATGTATCGATGGCGTATAATTTATTATCCTGGCTACCGATATACACGAGCCCGTTCGCAATGGTTGGACTTGAGACCATTGGTCCTGAGCCTGAGACAGACCAGTTTACTGAACCATTTGCCGCATTCAGGGAATACAATTTATTTTCTGTATTGTATATGGTGAAATCCCCATTACCAACGTATATGCTTCCGCTTGCATAGGCCAGCCCTGAATAATATATTTCGCCGTGTGTAACCCGGGTCCATAGCGTGTTACCATTTGCTGCATTTAACGCATAAACCGTACTGTCGTGCGAAACATACACCGTATTATTAAATACTGTTGGCGATGACTGGATAGATGATCCTATCGGGTCCAGGTTTTTTTCCCAAACCGTGGTGCCGGTAGCTGTATTTAAAGCGATCAGTTTCGGCCCGCATGGAATGTAGAGTATATTATTGGATACGACACCGGTCGCGGAGGTCCCGGTTAACTGGGTAGTTCTCCATTTTAAGGCGCCGGTCGTGGCATCAAGGGCATATACCTGGAAAGGCAGGAAAGGCTGTCCCTCCCCTATATACACCGTATTACCATCAACAACGGGGGAGATCTCAAGTGAGCTTTTCAGCTTGTACAACCATTTAACAGCACCGGTCGCAGCATTCAACGCGTATAAAGTACTGTCATCGCCGCCAATAAAAACAGTATTCCTGGCAGGTGAAGTGGGTAATGGACCCGGGGGGTTAGCAGGACCCGTTTCTTTGTTACAGCTAAAACAGGCAACAGCGATCAGCATTAAAAAAAGTATATTTTTCACCGGGTAAATTTTAGTGAACAAATGTAATACAATTAAAAGTAGCCGATTTTTGCCGCTTTCAATTTGCCCATGCACGGGGTTGACCAGTGGAAAACTGTTAATTTTTGCCGGCCGGAGCTATGTGGTATTAGAACGGCATCAAGTGATACCATAAACTTTAAATTTGAAATTTAGGGATTGGAGTTGGGAACACTTGCCAGTAAGGGCTAAAACTTAATAAATGATTGAGTTGTTTTCAACAGATCCCCCGTGATCCCGATCAATTGCAAATAATATTTTCCCGGAGCTAACAGGCTTACATCAATGTAAAACACATTAGTACCCATTGAAACAGGATGATACTCCCTTTTTACTTCCCTGCCGGCATTATCCGTGATCTTCACCCAGGCCTTTCCTGCTATTGTTGCGGTAACGAGAACCTGCATATTATCATGTGCCGGATTGGGACGTAAAACAACAGCGGGCGGCAAAGCAACAGGGACGATAATATCTATTGTTACCAGGTTTGAGTAAATATCGGGGCCATTAATACGCACCAGTTTGAGGCGGTACCAGATCGTTGAAACATTTAATGCCATCACGTCCGGATCTGTAAAATTATATTGGTGCGTGCCCGGCGTATTTGAAGCAGCAACGGTTCCGATATCTGTAAAGCTGGTACCGTCTATACTTCTTTGTACCAAAAAATTAACCAGGTTATTTTCGTTGATCGTTTTCCAATCCAGTAACACGTCATTGTTTTGGAGGTGGCCGTTGAATTCAAGCAAACTGGTTGCCGGGCGGGTACTTGTGTTTACAACAAATAGTTCTTCGCCGGTGCTGTCAGTATATGCCTGCAAAAACAATAATCCATTTGCCCCCACCAGGGATTTACCGGGATATGAACCACCTGTGCCGGGTACAATTTCAATTAACATTTTGGTACCGGTTGCCGTACCATCACTCTCCCAAAGTTCTTCACCATGAATGCCATCATTGGCAGAAAAATAAAGTTTATCATTGATTATTGAAAAAAGGGATTGAGAATACATATTAGCCCCTAACCCACTTCCCGGTCCGGGCCAGATATCTTTAATTAATTGCGTACCTGCAGTTGTACCGTCTGTGGTCCAAAGCTCCATTCCATGTGCCTCGTCCATCACCTGGAAACAACATTTACCATTAATAACACTAAAATTGCATTTTAAATTTACTGTTGCATTACTGTTATAAATAGTTTTGATCACGTCAGTACCCGCAGTGGTACCATCGCTTTTCCATATTTTAAAACCATTGACAATGTCTGCTGTACGAAAGATCAGTATGTTGTTGTATGCCTTTAATTCAAAAGCATAGTTGAAGCCGGATACGGGACCGATGGTCTTGACCAACACCGTACCCGCCGTTGTGCCATCTGTTTTCCATAGCGCCAGCCCATTGCCCTGGTCACGGGCCATGAAATAGATATTATTACCCATTTTGGTAAATTCCGATGGAAAACCTGAATTAGATCCGGGTACCAAGTCTCTCACTATAAAGGTTCCGGCAGAACTGCCATCACTTCTCCATAGTTCAACACCATTCAGGGGGTCAGCAGCCGAAAAATAGAAGATCCCATTATCAAAAAACGTGTTACTGATATTAGCGGAGTTGATGCCCGGGTTAATATCTTTTATAAGTGTGGTTCCGGCCCCGGTACCGTCCGATCTCCAAAGTTCAGACCCGTGTATATTATCGGTTCCGGTTAAGTACATGATATTATTCATACTACCCAGGAGAGTTGGGAAAAACCCATTGCTGCCCGGGTTAATATCCTGAACCATTACGGTACCGGCGGCCGTGCCATCGCTTTTCCACAATTCATTTCCATTAACTCCATCATCCCCGTTAAAAAATAAACTACCATTAAAATTGTAAAGGTTCCTGGCGGAAGAAAAACCAGTGAGTATGGGATTGATATCTTTCACCATCACAGTGCCTGCCGGCGTACCGTCAGTTTTCCATAATTCATTTCCGTAAGTACCGCCATCCCATGCTGTAAAAAATAGTGTACCATTTACCATCGTTTTATTGTCAATAGAACTATGTGAAGTTCCCGAATTAATATCTTTTATCATTACCGTGCCTCCAGCAGTACCATCAGATCTCCACAGTTCCTTTCCGTGTATGATATCATTGGCACAGAAATAAACATTTCCGTTTACGTTAAAGAGATACAGGAGTTCGCATCCGGTTGTGCCGGTTGCAATATCCTTCACCATCGAAGTTCCCGCAACGGTTCCATCACTCTTCCAAAGCTCATCGCCATAAGCAGCGTTCCTGCCCATAAAATATAAGTTGGAGTTTGCCTTCACCAGGTTATACCGGTCCAGTCCGGCTGAAACGGGGTTAACACCAGGTATCACAGTGGTACCTGCAGATGTACCATCGGATCTCCAAAGCCCATTAAGTGCTTCAAAATATAATGTCCCATTCATCTCCAGCAGGTACATGGGATTGCCTGAACCCGAACCGGGAGCAAGATCTTTCAGCATTGTTGTACCTGTCCCCGTACCATCGCTTTTCCAGAGTTCAAAACCCTGGGTTGCATTTTGCGCTGAAAAATATAAGGTACTACCTATAACAGTTAATTCCGACGGTAAACTATAACCACTACCGGGATTGATATCTTTTACTAAAACTGTTCCGGCAGCGGTTCCATCAGTTTTCCATAATTCCTGTCCGTTCACGCCATCATTTGCCCTGAAAAATAACTGTCCGTTCATGTTCAGCATTTGATCAACTTCTGCGGGTCCAGCAGGGTTAATATCTTTTACCATTACCGTATTCGCTGAAGTTCCGTCCGTTTTCCAAAGTTCATGTCCATGACTATCATCCCTTGCGCTGAAGTATATCCAGCCATTAATAAACTCAAATGCGCGGGGAAAAGTTTGCCATGGCGTAAGAGGAATATCTTTTATCATTACAGTACCGGCGCTGGTGCCATCGCTCTTCCATAATCTCGGACCGGTAGCGCCTTTGGCATAAAAATAAAGCGTACCATTAATATTGGTCAGGTAGGAAGGGAAGCTAAATGCAATACCAGGATTAATGTCTTTCACCATAACAGTACCGGAGCTTGTACCGTCGGTTTTCCAGAGTTCCCAACCCGCATTACCATCATCTGCCACAAAAAATAGCTGGCCATTCATTACAGCCCAATCGCCGGCAGCTGAATTATTTTTCCCGGCAAATATGTCTTTTAGTAAAATTGTTCCCGATGCTGTGCCATCCGTTTTCCAAAGTTCCATACCGTTGGTAACTGTGGTAGCCCAAAAAATAAGGTTATTACCAAGAATTCCCATTGGAGCTGGTTGGGCGTAACCCTGCGAAGGTCTGGCATTGATATCTTTCAGTAAACTGAAGGATTGGCTGTTGGCATTCCCGGTGAAAGCGATAAAAGTAAAAAGTAAAAGTGTTATTCTCATAAGCAACCGTTGGTGTTGAGCATTATTGCTTTGGTTGGTAAAAGGTACAAAAAAATAAGAAATAAGGCATAAGGAAGTTTTTGCGCTCCGTGACCTGCGCCTTTACCGGCGCAAGTGTAAAGTTATTTGGCCGACACTCCACTGATCCCGTGTGCCTTTTTAATAAAGATCGGCTTTGTGCCTTTTTTTAAACTTTAATAATGTGCCTGCACAATTTGAATTTTAAAAAAGAGCACAGCCATATTAAAAGCCCCGGGCTGCGTGGCTTTTTTGATCTTGTTTTTTCTTTGCCTGGTCTGCTCAACCGGCGGCAGCCGGGAATGAAAACCTGTTAATTTTCTTCAGCCGACAGAATCTGGTATGGTAATGGTGCTCTGTTCATCAACGCACCCCATAGATCCTGCCGGCTATCCATTACATAAATTAACGATCATGAAAATACAAAAGATCTTCCCGGGAATTGTCTTCATCGTCCTCGCAACAATATGCATACAGGCCTGCAGTAAAACCGATCCTAATGACAATCCACCCGTGGCTGCTATCCTTTCAGATACTGTAACCATACAGGCCGACGGATTTTCACCGGCCACTATTACCATCGCAAAGGGAACAAAACTTACCTGGAAGAATATCGATACACAAACGCATAGCGTAAGTTCTGATGATGGCACCAGTTTCAATAGTGGTAATATCAGTGCAAATGGGATGTATAGTTTTACATTTACCAGCAATGGTTCCTTGCCTTATCGGTGCAGCCTGCATCCCGGTGAGACAGGGATTGTGCAGGTGGTTACGAGGTAGGCAATGAAAGTCTAGTTGGCACAGATACGCCACGCCAGCTTGCATTGCTGCATATCTGCGCCAGATGGCGCAGTCCGGTTGAATTAGAACGGCATCAAGTGATCCCATAAACATTATAGTTTGGAAAATTTGGATTTAGAGTTGGGAACACTTGCGCCAGATGGTGACCGGCTTCAAACGTGGAATTGCATAACAAACCTAATCTCTTTTTCCGGGAAAAATAACCGGGCCGCGGTTTTTGCGGAATTTGCCGGTAAATGCCGGTAAACCACGAAATTTGGAAGAGGCCTTCTTGTATCCTTCTTGTATACTTCCAGTATACAGGGAGTAATTTTATACGTGAATTGATCCCAAATACACAGGAAGGACACAGGAAGGACACAGGAAGACCCTCACAGGATGCAAAAAATTAATTACCGCAAAACCATGTATTTTTCATGATATTCCGCAAAACTGTACGAGGTTAATGTAGACCCTGATTAATTACAAATTTCTTTATTCCAAACTATGGAGCAAAACTTCCGGGGTTAAGCTACCGTGTAAAAAACTGTATGAAAATGCTGTTTTAGCTATTACTGCCGGCTGACTGGTTTACCAGCTTAGCAGTCTAAATTTTATTTTATGAAACGATTTCAATTAATGGGGATAATGCGACTAAAGTTTGAACAGTTGTAAATTTATTTGCCTGTACTTTTCTGTCGCTTCGCCGGTGGTGATAACAGCAGCCGGCGGCCTTCACGGGTGCGTCAGTGGCTTGCGGGGGTTTTACGTAACACCAACATCGGCGGAGGGAGCCGGCGGCATTAACGGGTACGCCAGTTGACTTTCGAAAGCTTGACTTCCAGCAATATGGGGAAGATTTTTAAAACCACAAAAAAAGCTTTATATTACCTGACTTAATATTTTTAAACCCCAAACTACCCTTACATGCTGACAAGTACCAAGAAAGCCAAGCTGCTTAATAATCTAAGAGTATATTCAAAAAAATACCTCAATAAGATGACCGAACTGGATGAATCCGGTACCAGGTTAATGGTAAATCATTTCCTCACAGAAGTATTAGGCTTTATTCCCATCGAAGAAGTTAAAACAGAATACATGATAAGAGGCACTTATGCCGATTATGTGATACAGTGTAAAAATGAAAGGCAGTTCCTGGTGGAAGTAAAAGCTTTATCATTTGCATTATCCGAAAAGCATTTAAGGCAAGCCATTAATTATGGTGCTAATGAGGGGATCGAGTGGGCTTTGCTTACAAATGGGAAAACATTCCAGTTCTATAAGATCCTTTTTAATAAACCAATTGAATCAAGGAAGGTTTTCGAATTTGACCTGTCCGATGCTACCCAATTCAAATTATGCGTTGAGGTAATGCAGTATATTACTAAGGATGGCATTATGAATAAAGGCCTAACTTCCTTATGGTCTAAGACCTGTGCACTAGATCCTGTAAATGTTGCGGGCCTATTATTCCATCCGTCAGTTACCAACTTCATCAAAAGAACATTGAAGAATAAATTCAAAAGCAAATTTGGAGACGATGAAATTAATGCTTCGCTTAAGAGGATCATACATGAATGCATACCATTTGATAGCATAAAAGTCGAAAAAGCGAAAAAGAAAAAAATACCAGTGAAGACAGAACCAATCCTTACTGTCCTGGAAACAATAGAAACGCCTGGAGAATTTAAAGAAGAATTAGCTACCTTAAATTAACATCATGCTGTCTCCTACTTTGCCGGTGGTGATAAAAGGAGTCGGCGGCGTTCACGGGTGCGCCAGTTGGCTTGTGTAAGGTACGTTACACCAACATTGCCGGAGAATTAAACAGCTTCCATATCAATATACCTCAGCGTGGTTTTTAACCAGCCGGAACAATTCACTTATTTATTCGTGGCTGGTCAAAGACCACGCCACGGCGTCTGCTGTTGCTGAGTGGGTACCAACCGCGGCGAAGGGCTTTGCGCTGCTGGGGAATATTACTTCCGTCAGGCCCGGCTAACCGATGATGAAAATAGAAAAAAAAGTTGATGATTTGTACTTAACTCAAAGTTGCTTGTCAAGCCTGAACAAATGCCCAGTAATGCTGTAATTGCTGAACCACAGCTTCCGTCCGCCCCAGTAGTGCAAAACCCCATGTTGGGCGCAGGTATGCTATCTGAACTCCAAATTTATTTCTGATTTATATAAATTAAGCAATTCTGGCAGGGTAATAACCTCAATATCTAGAAATTTACAAATTGCTGGAATTTTTTGAAAGACTTTTTTATCATTATTAGTTTCTGTTTCTTCTGTCACCAATAGTATCTTTTCAAGAGGACTATTTTTCAATTGATTCAAACAGTATATAATGAGTTTGGCATCAGCTGAAATGAGAAAATCGTTCCTTAAAGAATCATATTGAACTGTCGTTAGCTTGTTTTTCATAACACCATTTACAAATGTATTGTCTAACTGATTTAGAAACTTAGCAGGAGCCGGCGCAATCATTGATTCAGTGTTGAAGAAAGGGTGGTGATCTTTTATAAAAGCTTTGTCGGTTAAGAAGGATAAAGAATCCATTACAATCCCTTTAGAAGTGTTTTTACATTCGTCAATTACTTTGTCAAGAAGAATTATTTCTTTGTCTGCTATTTTCTTTTTTATAAGGTCAAAAAGTTTGGAGTGCAGGTCGAATGGTAAATAATATCGAACCAGCGATAATAAGGAACTTGTATCTATGACCGCTTTATTCAATATATTTATCTAAATTTTCTGGTTTAATGTTTAGTCTTTTGCAAACTTCATACTCATTAATTATTCCTTCATAGAAGGCAGTTTGTATTGTTGATACCAGCAGAGGTGATTTGATTGGTTGAGGCGCAGAACCACCTTGGGGCGTTCCGTTTTGCTTTTCTAATTCACGAAGTTTTTTATCTTCCTCAACTTTAGCTTTATATTTTTCTTCAAAATCATTTCTGATTTTGTTATAGTTGAGATTCGATATTTTCTTTTGGAATAATAGTTTTGTGAATAACGCAATTTGACTTAAGTGAGTCTTTTTTGATATTTCTTCAATAGTTGTAAAGTGGTAGTCATTGGTTGAATCTGCGGTATCAAGGTCTTCAAATGTTTGGATTTTATCCCCTATAAGAAAATGGAATGCAAAATCATTACACCAGTTTTCAATAGAACTTAAATTGGTCTTGGCTAGAATTTGGTAATCTAAAGATTCGATTTCTTCCTCATTCAATAAAAAGTGTCCCAATTCATGTGTAATTGTAAAGATCTCTCTCCTAAAAGAAAGTTGCTGTCTTTTTAATACTATTACATTTGGATTCAAGAAGAAACCATCTATGTTCGCCTTTTCTTTTTTATTCCAAGTTTCAACGAATTCAAAAACGAGGATGTTTCTTTCTGCAAATTTTGTAATCAAACCTTTTAGGAATTCCTTTAAGTCAGTTTGAAATACAGGATAAAGTTCTTCTCGAATAGTCTTCGCTACAGTTTTAGGGTTGTCGGACAATTTATATATTGGCATAATTCTGTCAATATTGATGTCTGCTAATGTTGCAAGAGCTGATAACGAAATCTTAAAATCTTCAAAATGGTTAACAATTTTTTTTGCACCGATATTTAATTCTATAGTGAAATCATGTTTTCTAAAGAATATGCTAGCCTCTTTTGAGGTTTCAGGAGCCTTCGGATCCAAATAATAGTGTAGGCCTTTATTAAATATTTTATCAATTCTTTTTAAGACGGAAATGTTTATTTCTTTTGAATTTATATCCTTTTCTGTAATTGGTTTTTTTAAACCCTCGCTAATCAATGCAAGTAGGTCCGTATGGGATAACTTGAATAGCCCAAGTAGATAATTTAATCTGGATATGTTATAGTCTACCTTCAATTAATTTTTATAAATGTTAGCAAAAGTACCGGAAAACATGTAATGCCTAATAATGCTTGCGCCCAACGGACAGGTATTGCTGCAGGTGGGATATTTTATAACGTCCAGCCCGGAACCGCTGCCCAATTGAAAATATAAAGTTGAAGTTAACAACAAAAAGCCAAATAGATATTCGTCTGCCGGAACAAAAGTACAGCGATGCAAACAGCCGAAGTTTCAACGTCCAGCCCCACTTGCAGCAATACCAATGTAAGCAGCAGTTTATTTGGCTTTATTTAATTCAACCGTTGCTGTGTCCGCTGTTGTGTATTTGCCTTTTTTTGATAATGCTACTAATTTTTTGTCAACCAAATTGAGCAAACTTTTGGAATAATATTGTTTTTGTCCAATTACACTATCTGGCACTATTTCAAAACTTAAACTTTCAAGTTCTTGTCCGTCTATGCAGCAAGATTTTCCTATTCCAAAAAAAGTTGAAGGATTAAAACCTACAAGATTTTTGTCGATATTTTTTCCGTCTTGCTGAATGACGGTGGGCTTTAAGTATAATTTGTCAAACGTCCATTTTGTAAGATAACCGATTCCATTGCTGTCAACGGTCAAAATATTATTGCTTGCATTTGATTTTACTAAGCTAATTTGTCCGCAATAGCCGTTGGGAACGGTTATTGTCAACTTGGGTGAATAAAAATAATAATGTAGAAATAAAAAAGCTGCTGTTGTCGCAATGAAAAATAAAGCAAGAAACGATGTCTTTTTGAACAAGAGTTTTAGAAGTCCTGTCAATATTAACCCAACAATAAAAACTCCTACTAAAACCATTCCACCTAAAAACCAACTTGGTAAAATCATTCCACCTGGAATTGTAGTCAACTTATAAACCAAAGACGCCAAAAGTACGAGGGATATAAGTCCGAATGTTATTTTTAGCGTACGGTCTGTCATTTTAAATTGCTGCTTACTGTTAAATATACGAAAGTTCACAAAGCAACATCTAACATTACAACTGGTCTCGATAGAGTCACCTATCATAACAATATCAGATACGAATAACAGATGCTCAGAGAAGTGAGCATCTCTATAGTTGTTTTCAATTCCTCAACAACCACAGGATGCCAAACGCTCCGTAGCAGAAGATTGCTTCGTCGTGCCTCCTCGCAATAACCTCACCTCCTAAACCCATCCTCTTCCAATACGTCAAACTCCTCCATACCCACTCAAAAGGACCGAAGCGGAATAACCCCCGGTATATTTGGGAAATGAAACAACTATTTCCTCGTCCGCTTTTATTACTAATTTAGTGCCTTATACCCCTAACCCGGTGTACCTTATCAACTATCATCAAGATCATGAATACAAGAAATCTTTTAGCAATTACCCTTTTGGTTATTTGCAGCTTTAATTCCTGCTCCAAAAGCGGCGATGCCGGATCACCGGGCCCAACTAACCCGCCACCGGCAGCACCGGATACCCTGAGCTCCTTTACCGTATCGGTGATAGAAAGAAAACCCAACAGGGCGATCATACAATGGACGCCTTCAGTGAGTACAAAGGCATCGGATACCGTAAAATATAAGGTCGTACTGAA
>DATHEH010000080.1:0-7168 GCA_035318685.1 Ferruginibacter sp. | reverse complement strand
CTTCAATAACGAAACGGATAAGAAAGGCTATTATAATGTTGAAAAGTTGAAAATGAGTAACAATAAATTTATGGGGAATGAAGGCCAGTTATTGGATATGCTTCGGGGTGGCAATGATGAAAGCACGATGGGCCCTTTGCTTTTATTCAAAAATAATGTGATCGGCAATTCTAACAGTGCTGATCAGCCTTTAATACAACTTTACGGAACCCAGCGGTCAAACATTGCATTTAACAACTTTACCGAAACAAATACCGGGGCAGTATTGATACAATACGAAGATGCTGTGCGTGCCTCACACCTTTTCAATAACAATTCCATTACCAGGTCAGGCAAAATTATCAGCAACAAATTTGTTACAGAACAAAATAACAATATTAAATGAGCAATATGAAAGTTTATCACCAGGTTCACCCTGAGGATTTCAGCACCTACAAGTCAAAACAAGTAAGAGAAAAATTCCTTGTAGAGGATCTTTTGTCACCTGATAAAGTAGCATGTGTTTATACACATTACGACAGGATGGTTGTTGGTGCTGCTTACCCTGTAACTACAGCTTTGCAGTTAGGTACTTATGACCAGTTGAAGTCTGATCATTTTCTCAGCAGGAGGGAAGTAGGTATCATCAATATTGCCGGCAAGGGAAGTATTACCGTGGATGAGGAGAAATTTGATCTTGAGAAAAAGGATTGTCTTTATATCGGGATGGGTAAACTAAAAGTTGAATTCAGCAGTGCTGATAAAACTGACCCTGCTAAATTTATTCTTTTTTCCTGTCCTGCACACCAGGCTTACCCCACCCGTTTGATGAAGCACACGGAAGCAATGCCCGCAGAAATGGGAAGTCTGGATAATAACAACCACCGCGTCATCAATAAATATATTCATAATGACGGCATAAAAAGCTGCCAGTTGGTACTAGGCGTAACCAGTTTTAAAAAAGGAAGCATCTGGAATACGATGCCACCGCATTTGCACGACCGGAGGATGGAATCTTATTTCTATTTCGACCTGCCGGAAGACCAGCGTATAATTCATTTTATGGGCGAACCTCACGAAACAAGACATATTTTTTTGAATAATGAACAGGCTATACTTTCTCCAAGCTGGAGTATTCACAGTGGCGTAGCTACGGCAAGCTATTCATTCATCTGGGCGATGGCAGGAGAGAACATGGCTTTCACCGATATGGATGCAGTGCCGGTAAAAACATTACAATAACTAAAATTATTAATCTTAAAATTTAACATCATGAAATTTAAAGGAAAGACAGCAATTGTTACCGGGGGCGCCAGGGATATTGGAAGGGCGGTATCTTTAAAACTTGCAAAAGAAGGTGCGAAGGTGGTTGTGAATTACCTGAGCAATGAGGAGCATGCACATGAAACATTGAAGCTGATAAAAGATGCTGGTGGCGACGCGATTATTGTAAAAGGCGATGTTACAAAAAATGCAGACGCCACAAATATTATAAGCGAGGCACAAAAGGCGTTTGGGAATGAGATCCATATTTTAGTGAATGTTGCGGGTGGATTGGTTGCCAGGAAAACGCTGGCCGATATGGAAGAAGATTTCTGGGACCAGGTTATGACCCTGAATGTAAAATCTGTATTCTTAATGACGAAGCACGTTGTACCCCACATGCCGGCAGGTTCAGCCATTGTTAATTTTTCATCGCAGGCAGGCCGTGACGGGGGCGGCTTTGGTGCATCTGCCTATGCAACCGGCAAGGGAGCTGTTGCTACTTTCACGAGGGGCATGGCAAAAGAACTTGGTCCTAAAGGGATCCGGGTGAATGCTGTTGACCCTGGAATGATCGCCACTGCTTTTCATGATACATTTACCAAACCGGAAGTAAGGACGAATGTTGCCAATGCAACGCCGCTACGCAGGGAAGGACAGGCCAACGAAGTAGCAGACCTTGTTGCTTACCTCGCAGGTGATGAAAGCAGTTTTGTTACAGGTGCTAATATTGATATCAATGGCGGAACTTATTTCTCCTGAACACCAAGTCTGAAAATGGTAGCTGAACATTTAAAAAATATGATGGCCAATTCATTGAAAATACTATTTTACAAAGCAACGGTCTTCAAACTTATAATGTTGTTTGTCCAAAATTCCTTTGCTCAAAAGCCAAATGTCAAAAAGCAATCCAGGAAAGCTGGCAAACAGTTGTCTTATATGTTATCAGGAATCGATCCTGCTAGGTCTGCAGGAACTCCTGTTGAACTCGTTCTCCCGTATCAGAAGAAAATAATAATTTAAAGCTGCTAAAGGGCCAGGGTTGGACAAGTGGATTTTTTCCGGGCGAGCTTTGGTTTGTGCCACTCATCTACGCCGACTATTATTTTCCTGATGCATTAATGCGATCAAAAAATATGAAATTTTACAAAAAGAATAAAAGTAACCAGGGATTACTGGCAGCGAATGGAGTTTGAACCTTTAAAAAGCGATTGAAAAAGCCTGGAAATTGCACGGATATAAGCCAGTTGTGATTTTCATTTGATCACTCCGGCAACGAACTTCCCGATATTTGCTATTCCCTGCGGACAAACTGTATTCAAAGCAAAACAAGAAGTTCGAATCCAAAGAATACAGGAGATTTCCGGGAAATTGAGCCATCGCCGCAGGACTTGAGGGACAATAAAAAAGGCAATCTTAAAAAAGATTGCCTAAAGCTACACGCTGTGTGCCCAGAACAGGAATCGAACCTGCACATCCTTGCGAACGACAGATTTTGAGTCTGTTGCGTCTACCAATTCCGCCATCTGGGCCTGCCTGCAAATGTGTTAATCCGTATATCCGTTAATCCGTGTATCAGTTAATTGAGTAAAGAGCCTGAAGTTATTGATGTCCCTACGGATTAACTAATTAACGGTTTAACGTTTTGGGCTGCAATATTACATTATCCCTCAATCCTGTCCAAAATACGCTGCAGGTATTTTTTTTTATAATAATATTCCTTCACTTTGAACAGGTCCGCGGTTGTAGTTGTTTTGTCATCATAATTTTCAATGATATTCTCTACTTCCTTATAGAGTTCTTTTTCGATCCCCGCTACCTGTTTAGCAGAATTCTCTGACAGGTCTTCATTCAATGTCATCACTTCCATCAAAAATTCAGGCGGCAACTGGTATTTTTCTTCTTCTTCCAGCAAGCCTTTTAGCTGCAGCAGGTATTTTATGGTCTCGTCTTCATGCTTTAATACCTTCAATGCCTTATTTACCTGGGATGAAGTCTCCAGCGCCAGTTCCTGCTCATGTTCTGTACCCCGGGTAAAAAAATCAGGATGGTATTTTTTCTGTAGCTCAAAATACTTTTTTGCAAGCCTGCTGCGGTCGATCTTAAGGCTTATGGGGAGGCCAAACAATTCAAAATGATTCATTATACAAATGTAGAGCGTTGTACCTGTTTTACAAAGCTCAAAAATGATAACCTATTTAGGGTAGTTGTATATAAGATCTAAAATGTAAATTAGCTGTTCCAAACGCATATCCAGATGCTTAAGATCGGTTTAATAAGGGAAGGAAAGACACCTGTTGACAACAGGGTAGCGCTCACACCGGCGCAATGCAAATGGCTGCGCAGGAATTTCGAAGATGTAAAAGTTGTTGCCCAAAAATCACCAACCCGTTGTTTTACCGACAAAGAGTATGAAGCAGCAGGAGTAGAGGTGAAAGAAGATATAAGCGACTGCGATCTCTTACTGGGGATCAAAGAAGTGCCTTTATATATGCTGATGGAAGGAAAGACCTACATGTTCTTTTCACACACAAAAAAACTGCAACCCGCCAATCAAAAATTGTTAAGGACCATTATAGATAAAAAGATCACCCTGATAGATTATGAATGCCTGGAGCATGAGGACGGCACCCGTATAATAGGATTTGGTTTTTTTGCAGGTGTGGTTGGCGCTCATAATGGCATGATGGCTTATGGTAACCGTACCAAAGCGTATAAACTGGCAAGGGTTGGCTCTGTCAGCAGCTTTCAAAGGCTAATGCATATGTACTTTGGGTTAAAAATACCCAACATAAAAATTGCGGTTACAGGAACAGGTCGTGTGGCACATGGTGTACTGGAGATCATGAACCTGCTTGGGATACACGAGGTGGAGCCGGAAGATTACCTGGAAAAGGAATTTGTCTACCCCGTTTATGTGCATTTAAAAGGTCCCGACCTTTATGAGAACAGGACGAACGGAAAAAAATATGTAAGGGATGATTTTCATAAGCATCCCCAGAATTACCGCAGCAGGTTTGCAGATTACCTTTCGCAAACAGATATCTTAATGAATGGCATTTACTGGGAAAAAGATATTCCACGCTTATTCGAACTCGGCGACATGAAAAGGGATAGTTTCAGGATAAAGACCATTGCAGACATAACAGATGACAAAAACGGCTCGGTGCCCTGTAACCTCGGTGACAGCACTATTGCAGATCCCGTGTATGGTGTAGACAGGAAGACCTTTGAAAGAACTGCGCCATACCAGCCCAATTCAGTTGACGTAATGGCTGTTGGGAATTTGCCGAATGAACTTGCCCGTGATGCAAGTAAATATTTTGGTGAACAACTCATAAAGTTTGTGCTTGACGATATACGGCAAGGCGGTACAAAAATAATTCATAAAGCAACTATTGTAGAAAAGGGCAAACTTACTGAGCACTTTATGTATATGAAAGAGTATGCCGGGCTCTGATCAGAGGTGCAGGTAATAATCTTTTAGAGCTGAAGTAAACGCCGGTGTATACTTCCCTGCTGTATCTTTTATAATCACCTCCGATCTTTTTTGTTCGCAGTTTTTTTTTGAAAAGAATAATATTCCCCTGAAAAATTCATGTTTGCCTGTTTGCTTTACCAGTACCTGTTCCGTAAGATAAAGGCCGCTCTTTGCCGCCTCCCCGATAAAATAATCCACCCGCTGATAAGGTAGTAAAACTGCAAAACTCCCCTCGGCTGTAAGGTTTTTTTTCACGGTCTCTAAGAGTTGCTTTAAACCAAGTGTTGTATTGTGTTTCGCACTGTTCTTAAACGGGTCGGGGGATTGCAGGTCATCTTCAAAGAAAGGGGGGTTTGAAATAATGAGCCCATATTTTTTTTCTACAGGGAGATCCAGGATATCTGCGTTAATGATATTGAGCCTGCCTGCCCAAGGCGATGCTGCGAAATTTTCGTTGGCTTGTTCTGCTGCAGCATTGTCTATTTCAACGCCGTCAATAATTGCAAGAGGGTCTTTTTGGGCATACATCAATGATAATAAACCTGTACCCGCTCCTATATCCAGGCAATGAGCAGCGGGTACCTGGCTGTTGGCAACCAGCGCCCCAAATAAACAGGCGTCGGTGCAAACCTTCATGGCGCATTTGTCCTGGAAGACGGTGAATTGCTTGAATTGAAAATAGGTATTAGTCATTTAGGAGAGAAGAGATTTTTATTACACGAATTAAAACGAATTACACGAATTTTTCTAAAATGAAATACTTTAAGGACACGAATTTGTGTAATTAGTGTAATTCGATAATCAGTGATTTACCATTCCGCTCTCGCAGAAGGACTAACACCTAGTTCCGTAAAATTTTTTTCTAAAAATTTATAGTATCCGGTTATGGCGATCATGGCTGCATTATCTGTGCAATATTCAAATGCAGGAATGAAAGTTCTCCAGTTTTCTTTTTTACCCAGTTCAATAAAAGACCTTCTTAACCCGCTGTTAGCACTAACCCCGCCGGCGAGGCATACATCTGTTATACCTGTTTCGGCCGCAGCTTTCTTTAATTTGTTCAATAAGATACTAACGATCCGGTCCTGTACCGAGGCACAAATATCAGCCAGGTTCTCATCAATGAATTTTTTCCTTGTTATCTCATCAGCTAAGAATTCTTCTTTAAATAAATTGCTTGTGCCTGCATTCTTTAAAAAATAAAGTATGGATGTTTTCAGCCCGGAAAAACTGAAATCCAGCCCGGGAATTTGTGGTTCAGGAAATTTAAATCGTTTTGCATTTCCGGTTGCTGCATGTTTATCGATGAGCGGCCCGCCGGGGTAGGGTAGCCCCAGCATCTTCGCGGTCTTATCAAAAGCTTCACCCGCAGCATCATCAATGGTTTCACCGATCACTTTTAATTGTGTTGGTGAATCGCATCGCACGATCTGTGTATGACCACCACTCACTGTAAGACATAGGAACGGGAATGCCGGCCTTTCGTCTCCTATTAAATTCGCCAGCACATGCGCCTGCATATGATGCACAGCAATGAGTGGTTTATCCAGTGCCAGGGAAAGTGATTTTGCAAATTGTGTTCCTACCAGTAATGAGCCGATCAGGCCCGGGGCCTGCGTAAAAGCGATGGCATCTACATTTTCAAGTTCACAGCCTGCAGCGTGCAATGCAGCATCGATGACCGGTACGATATTTTGCATATGGGCACGGCTTGCCAGTTCGGGTACTACGCCGCCAAATTGTTCATGCACCGTTTGATTGGCAATGATATTAGATAATATCTTCCCATCACTGCAAATAGCAGCCGAAGTTTCATCGCAGGAAGATTCTATGGCGAGGATGGTTAAAGGCAAGTTGACAAGTTGATGTGTTAAAAAGAAATGTGCTGCAAATTTAGTCAACTTTCTAACCTGTCAACCTTTAAACTATTTACTCCGTATCGCAACCACGGGGTCCAGTTTAGCCGCCCTGGAAGCAGGGAAGATCCCGGCAATTATGCCTACAGCAACACAGATCGCTATTGTTACCATAAGCATGGGCAAAGAAATATAGATAGGAAAATCAGCAAGCCTGGAAATGATCACCGTGCCAATATACACAAAGAGCAGTCCTATTGCCCCACCCATCATGCAAAGGATGACCGCTTCGATGAGGAACTCAAAAAGGATACTGCTTTTTTTTGCACCTACCGCTTTTTTTAACCCGATCACCCCGGTACGTTCTTTAACTGTAACAAACATGATGTTGGCAATACCAAACAGGCCAACGATAAGACTTATGCCACCGACAATGGCCCCAACAATATTCAGCACACTGAAAAAACCGGTAATGGCCTTACTAAAGGCTTCAACACTGTTCAAAGAAAAATTGTCTTCCTGGGTTGGACTTAATCTTCGTATCTGGCGCATGATACCTTTTAGTTCATCCATTAGTGCATCGGTGCTC
>DATHEH010000079.1:0-12503 GCA_035318685.1 Ferruginibacter sp. | reverse complement strand
GAGGCACCGCTTACATGAAGTTGTTCGCTTGTCGGGGATCAATGTTTCTATCGATAATGATGATTATCCTTTGGTAATAAAAGTGGCTTCATTGCCCAATGCCCGCCTCCAGATATACTTTTTGGATAACGAGGACTACTTTAAAAGAAAATCGATCTTTACCGACGAAAAAGAAAAATGGTTTGAGGATAACGGCTTGAGAACCGTCTTGTTTTGCAAGGGCGCACTGGAAACGGTCAAGAAATTCGGCTGGCCTCCTGATATCATTCATTGCAGCGGATGGATGACCGGCCTGATCCCCATGTTCATTAAGAATGCGTATAAGAAGGAACCCGTATTCAGCAACAGCAAAATAATTTATACGATCGGCCAAACAACATTCAAGGAAAAGCTCGGCGCTGATTTTTTAAAGCTGGCAACCATCAACGATCATATTACCAAGAAAGAACTGGAACCATTTAAGGATATCAATAATCTTGCAATGTTCAGGGGCGGGGCAACCTATGCCGATGCCATTACTTTTGGCGCAGAAAAGGTAGATAAAAAACTTGTTGATGAGTTTGCAAAAGTGAAAGGAAAAAAAATAGTGAAGTACGATGCTGAAAGTGATTTAACAGACTATTTGCAATTGTATGCCGACCTTGCAAAGTAGATAAACTAACACCATTTCATAAAATCATCATTGTGCAAAGACGTATTCTACCTACAGCATTAATTGCTTTTATATTATTATCTTTTTTTACCTGGAATTGTACCAAACTGGATACTACCGACATCGGCAGCGATCTTATACCTGCAGTTGATAATGTCAATACATTCGATACTGTTCTCAACATAAATGCGACGCAGGGTATCTTCAATGATTCAACACTTATTTACAGGACAGAGGATCATGCTTTAGGCCGGATCAATAATGATCCCTTATTCGGAACTACCACTGCCAACGTCTTCATGCAGCTTAAGCCTACATTCTATCCTTATTACCTGGGCAATGCCGGCGACACGCTGTTTACGCATGGTGCAGGACTGGATTCCGTTGTGCTCTGCATTAACTATAAAGGATTCTGGGGGGATAGCAGTATTCCTATTCGTCTTGAAGTAAGGGAAGTAAATGATGTGATATTCCGTGATTCGGTAGCTCTGGCAAAAAAACTGGACTATGCGCCTAATACAGGTGCTTTACTGGGAAGTGCAGACGTTGATGTACGTCGTCTGGGTGATACTGTAAAGTATGCTAATAAAAGGGATTATTCGATAAACCAGATACGTATAAAACTCAATCCCAGCGATCCAACGCATGGTTGGCCAGAGCAATTGTATACCAGGGATACCCTTACCGGGCACGCATTCCTCAATGATTCTTTATTCAGGCAATTCTATAATGGCCTTGCAGTACTGGCTACAGGAAGCGGGAACGGGTTGATCTATACAAACCTTGCCGATACTTCTACCAAGCTGGAGATACATTTCCGCAGGAAGAATAATGGGAAAATGGATACGCTTTTCCAATCACTTAAACTGAATCCTGCAACAAACATAACAACGAACGCTCCGTCAAACACGGTTAATAATATTGTTCGTAACCGGGCAGGTTATCCCATATCATTCCCTTCGGGCGATGAGCTTTTTTTACAAACACAACCGGGTACTTATGTAGATCTTAAAATTCCGGGGTTGTCAACTTTATCAAACCGTGTCATTCACAGGGCGGAAATAATCGTGGAACAAATATATACCGGCTCGTCCCTTGATGGCATGCTTACACCTCCCAACTTCCTTTACCTCGACCTGAAGGATACAAGTGTGGTTCCCGGCACTCCAAAATGGAAACCCGTTTATTTCGACCTTAGTCCAAATATCAGGTACGATCCTGATTTTAAATCCGGCTTTCCTTATTTCCCAAGCAATGGTGTAGACTTTTTATACTTTGGCGGATTCAGGAGAGAGAAGAAAGACCTGGCTCAAAACCCAATCCAGTATTATACTTTTAATATTTCCCGTTACGTACAGCATATTGTAACAGATCATTATCATAATTATGATCTCAGGTTATTTGCACCTTATAGTTTTTCATATCCTCAATATGGGGGAGTAAGTATTCCTTACAGTAATAATATTGCCCAGGGTAGGGTAAGGATAGGCAGTGGAACCAATACTAATTCTAAATTGCGCCTGCGGATAATTTACTCAAAGATCTGATAACAGGCAATGATCAATATTTTAATAAGTCCCCGGTATTTTCCGGGGACTTTGTTCTTTAAGTTATACAACCTTATCTTTGCAATCTTAAAAAAAATAACATGCCATATTTATTTACATCAGAGTCGGTAAGTGAGGGACATCCTGATAAAGTTGCTGACCAGATCAGTGATGCTTTAATTGATAATTTTTTAGCCTTTGATCCCAACAGTAAAGTTGCCTGCGAAACACTGGTAACAACCGGGCAGGTAATATTGGCAGGTGAGGTTAAAAGCAAGGCCTACCTTGATGTACAGGAAATTGCCCGTGGTGTTATCCGTAAGATCGGGTATACTGTAAGCGATTATATGTTTGAAGCCAATTCATGTGGTATTTTATCAGCCATCCATGAACAGTCGGCAGACATTAACCAGGGGGTTGACAGGAAGAAAAAAGAAGAACAGGGTGCGGGAGACCAGGGTATGATGTTTGGATATGCAACCAATGAAACGGATAATTATATGCCGCTGGCTTTAGACCTGGCACATTATATTTTGCTGGAACTTGCTGCAGTACGCAGGGAGAACAAGCAGATAAAATACTTACGTCCTGATGCCAAGAGCCAGGTAACACTTGAGTATGATGACAACAACCAGCCCGTAAGGATCGAAGCGATTGTTGTTTCAACACAGCATGATGATTTCGGATCAGATGAGACCATGCTGGCAAAGATCAAAAAAGACATCATCAACGTCGTGATACCAAGGGTTAAAGCAAAGTATCCCAAATACAACCATCTTTTCAACAACAAGATAAAATACCACATTAACCCAACCGGTAAATTCGTTATCGGTGGTCCGCACGGTGATACCGGTTTGACAGGCCGTAAGATCATAGTTGATACTTATGGCGGAAAAGGAGCACATGGTGGTGGAGCGTTCAGTGGTAAAGATCCCAGCAAGGTTGACCGCAGCGCCGCATATGCAACAAGGCATATTGCCAAGAACCTGGTTGCCGCCGGGCTTTGTGACGAGGTGCTGGTGCAGGTATCTTATGCCATTGGTGTGGCACAGCCAACCAGTATAAACGTAGTTACTTATGGTACTTCAAAGATCGATATGACCGATGGTGACATTGCTAAAAAAGTAATGACCATGTCCTGCTTTGACATGCGCCCTTACTTTATCGAGCAGCGCTTAAAACTCCGTAATCCCATGTACAGCGAAACTGCTGCATACGGGCATATGGGACGTAAGAACGAGGTAGTGGAAAAAACATTCACATCGCCCGATGGCAAAACAATAAAGAAAAAAGTTGAGCTGTTTACCTGGGAGAAACTGGATGCAGTGAAGGAAGTTAAAAAAGTATTCGGATTGAAATAGGTCATGCCCCTAAATCCCTTAAAGGGGACCTGAAGACCATCCCGCCAATGGCAGGATGGTTTTTTAATTGCATTAATTAAGATTAAATTTGAATGGTGAAAAATTTCAGACAACAACAACAGCGGCCAAAGAAAAACACATTGGTGATAGGAAGAAAGGCTGTAATAGAAGCTATGCAAACAGGCAAGCAACTGGAGCGCATCTACCTGCAAAGTACCATACACGGGGAAGTAGTGGAGGAGATTAGGAAACTGGCAGAAATGAACGAGGTCCCCATCAACAAGGTGCCGGTGGAAAAGCTGAACAACTTTAATGTGAGCAACCACGAAGGTTGTGTGGCACTGATAGCAAAAGTGCAGTACCAGAACCTGCAGGATGTGATTTCCTTTGTGGTTGATAAAGGAGAAACACCCATGTTCTTAATATTGGATGGCATCACGGATATCAGGAATATCGGTGGTATTGCCCGCAGCGCTTTTTGTTTTGGGGTAAATGCCATCATCATACCTGACAAAGGCGTTGGCGCATTGAATGAAGATGCCTTATTAACGTCTGCTGGTGCACTCGAAAAGATCGCCGTTTGCAGGGTAAACAGTTTAATGAAAGCGGTTGACGAACTGCATATGAACGGCATTAAGGTATTTGCAAGCGAAATGACGGCAACCCAAAATATTTACGACTGCAGTTTTTCTGAACCTTGCGCCATTGTGATGGGAGGGGAGGAAAAAGGGATTTATCCTGCTTTATTGAAAATATGCGACGAGCAATTCCAAATACCTATGACGGGTGATTTTGATTCGTTGAATGTATCGGTGGCCACAGGCATAATATTGTATGAAGTAATGAAGCAAAGGCATCTTAATTAAGAATCATTTGCCAATAGGAATAACCATGGTGACACCTGCGATATCCCTACCTACATGGGATGGCACACCAAAGCCGGTTTTTTTATTATCCAGGATGAGTTTGGCTTTATGCTTATTCACGGTTGCCATGATCATAAATGGGATGCTTACAATGCCGGATACCGCACCTGCGAGCAAAATAACACCGGTTGCAGTTGTATTACTTTCATTCAAACTGGAGCCAGAACTGCCAACCAGTATTCCTATCCCTGAAAGCAATAATCCTGCACCTAATGTTGTCCACCCAACAACACGCTGGTTCTTGCTTTTCTTCATGTAAAAATCGTAATCCTCCCGCCTTTAGTTATTTTTGCAGGATGAAACAGCCAGGTATACAATTAATTGAATGTCCGCGTGATGCCATGCAGGGATGGGCGCATTTTATTCCTACCGCAAAGAAGATCGAATATATCAATGCACTGCTCAAAGTTGGCTTCGACACGATCGACTTTGGAAGTTTTGTTTCACCCAGGGCGATTCCCCAATTGGCAGATACAAAAGAGGTAATTAAGAATTTGGAATTAGGGGGAAGCACATCAAAGCTTTTAGCCATTATTGCAAACGTAAGAGGAGCCGAAGAGGCAGTGCTGTATGATGAGATAACTTACCTGGGTTTTCCTTTTTCGGTTTCTGAAACATTTCAAAAACGAAACACCAACTCAACTATCGAAGAGTCACTGCAAAGGGTAGAAACCATACAGAACCTGTGTCTTCTCAATAATAAAGAGCTCGTCATTTATATTTCCATGGGTTTTGGAAATCCTTATGGTGACGAGTATAATGAAGAAATCGTTTTTAAATGGGTGAATAAGATGGTGTCGGGGGGAATCAAAACAATTTCCCTGGCTGATACGGTTGGCCTGGCTTCCAAAGAACAGGTTTATCATATCACTAAATATCTTATTGATACCTTACCAGGTACACAGATCGGCGTTCATCTTCACTCAACCCCGGCAAACTGGAAAGAGAAAGTGGATGCGGCTTTACGGGCCGGCTGCAAACATTTCGACGGCGCATTAAAAGGTATAGGTGGGTGCCCCATGGCTGATGACGAACTGGTAGGCAATATGGATACTGAAATGATGATACCTTATTTTGAAGAAAAGGGTTTGCTAAGCGGTCTTGATAAAGTTGCTTTGCAAAATTGCAGCCGTTTGGCAGGAGAGATATTTGTGTAAAGGTTTAAATGGTTCAATGCACAATTCGTTTAATTCGTGTAATTAATTATTATGGATTTTCATTTAGCGTTTTCTCCCATACCATTTGATGTTAAGATCAGGCACCAGCATAATTTATTGCTTGTCGGTTCCTGCTTTACGGAGCAGATCGGTAATAAACTCGCCAATCACAAATTCTCTGTTCTTGATAATCCCAATGGAATTCTTTTCAATCCGGTAAGCATCAGCAGGTCAGTAATATCATACACAGGAGAAAAACAATACAACGAAACAGACCTGTTCTATCAAAATGAATCATGGAATAGCTGGGAGCACCACAGCCGTTTCTCCAACCCGGATATTAAAGCATGCCTGGAAAATATAAATGGGGCCGGGGCCAAAGCTCATTCTTTTTTAAAGAAAGCAGACTGGCTATTGATCACTTTGGGGTCTGCATTTGTATACGAACTCGAAAATAAAGCTGTTGTGGCTAATTGCCATAAAGTGCCAACTGATAAGTTCAATAAGCGTCTCCTGCCTATTAAGGAAGCAGTTATTGACTTACAGAAGATGATAGAAAAAGCCGTAGCTTTTAATCCCGGGCTTAAGATCATTTTTACCATCAGCCCGGTTCGGCATTTGCGGGACGGCTTCGTTGAAAATAACCGCAGCAAAGCCACACTCATTCATGCGGTGCACCAGCTTGTAGAAAATAACAGCAACTGTTTTTATTTTCCTGCCTATGAACTTGTTATTGACGACCTGCGTGACTACAGGTTCTATGCGGAAGACATGGTACATCCAAATTATGCAGCCACCAATTATGTGTGGGAAAAATTTATTGCGGCCTGTATTGATGAGTCTACAAAGCTACTCATGAAGGAGGTAGCAGTTATTATGTCTGCTAAAAATCATAAGGCTTTCAATCCCGCATCAGAACAGCATAAGAAATTCCTGTTGACCCACCTGCATAAAGTTAGAAAGCTACAGCAGCAATATCCCCATATTAATTTAGATGAAGAGGCAGCATTTTTTTTGCAATGATGCTCTTGCCGGTTAAAGTATTTGCATGAAAAGTTACCTGGTGATTTTTATTTTAACGGTTTCTGTAAATGCTATGGGGTGAAAAATGCGAAAGCATTCACCAATTGTTCAAAAAGGCTGGTATCTTTCCTTTAATCCGTTTTCAATTGCAGAGCCCGGGCAGGGAGGTGTTGGTATTGGCGTGGAAAACCGTATCAGCAAACATTTTGAAGCCCGGACTGAATTAAATTATTTATACCATGGCAAACTTTCCCCGAACGCTAAATTCGAATTTGAAGTTAATGCGGGAGCAGGGGCAAAACAAAGATCCATTAACCGTAAAAATGTCCCCACAGGCTATGACAGGATGGTGTATGATTTTCGGACGCACTACCAGTTACCGGATCATAATATTGAAGAGACACTGATATATATCCCCGGCAACGGCCAGGTTAATTTATCACCTGTAACTTAGTGTATCCTGTCGCCCCGCATCTCCATTTCCTTCATCAGTTCCTTCTCATATTTAAGCCACTCACTCCATCTCTTCCTTACTGCCTTTTTATCAATATAATGTTCAGCAAGATTTATGAATAGCGTATAGTGTCCCGCTTCACTTTCCATAAACCGCCTGTAAAAGTTGCGCATATATTTATCATCCAAACCTTCACTTAATCTTTTAAACCGTTCGCAACTTCTTGCTTCTATCAGCGCCATGGTAAGTAAATGATCCAGGAACCGGTCTTCGGGACTGCCCCCTTTTTTTTGGAATTCGAGTAATTTGTTTACGTAGATATCTTTACGCTGCTTACCCAGTTGCAATTTTCTTTTGTGTAATTCTGCCAATACGAGACGAAAATGTCCCCACTCTTCGGTAACAATGGGGCTTAATTCTTTTATGAGTCTTTCTTTATCAGAATAACGCTGGATAAGTGTAATGCAGGTAGTTGCAGCTTTTTGCTCACAATAAGCATGGTCAGTTAAGATTTCTTCGAGTTGTAACTCTGCAAGGTTAACCCAGCGGGGATCGGAGGGGAGTTGTAAACCTAAAATATTTTTAATGTCCTGTGAAGTTGCGTTCATGTTTACAAAAATAAAACAGCCCGGCTATATAAGCCAAACTGTTTTATTTAACAATCTGCCAGGTACTGAATCATTCTTTTGTTATTGTAAATATGCCTGCGCCCGATGTACTGGTGCCCAGGCCTATTGTGCCAACCATAACATTGGAATTGCTGGAATACTTACCGGCAATAGAATAGGTCGCCGCTGTTCCACCAACATAAGTGAATGTTGCCCTTACACTATCAGCTCCCATCGTCCAGGTACCATTCGCAATATCCGGTGCAGAATTATTGTTGGCCTGAACCAGCAATGTACCGCCTGCATTAAAAGTTGCCGCAAGATAGAAAAGCGGTCCTCCCAGGCCATTGTTATAATTGCCTACCCATTTGCCTTCAATACTGGTATTGTTGTTACCACCGTTATCCGGATCGTCCTTACTGCATGAAGTTGTAAATAATATAAGAGCAAAGCCGAGTATCGCAAATAATAAATTCTTTTTCATAGTGATCGTTTTTTAATAAATGTTAAATAATCTACAATGCTGTAGGACAAACTTTGTGCCATAAGAAATTGCCTGAATTCAACTAATATAAACATCCAGGTGACAAAAAAGGAATTTATTGGAAATAAACGGGGTCATTTTTTGGAAGTAAATACAGCCCGTAAAAACAGGCTGTATTTGTATTTGTGCTGTGCCCATATTATTGTTGTGTAACGGAGAATACAAAATTGGCATTATTCGATCCACTCAGTGAGCCGCTGATATTATTGCCGGCAACCCTGCCATTCAATGAATAACTATCTCCCTCTCCTTCTGCTTTAGCATATTGAGGATCCACATCAGTAATGATATAGGTCGCTGATAACTGGTCTCCCACTAAAGTCCATGATCCATAGCCTACGGAACTAGCTTGTTCAACCATCAGCGAACCATCGCTATAAAACGTCAATTGGTAGAAATAATACGCTGTACCGATTGAATTGCTGAAATAGCCGGACCATATGCCGTCTAAAGGCGCAGATATAAGTGTTCCAGGTTTTGAGCCGGTTTGAGTAATATTCGTTGAAGAAATTTCTGAGCCAGCATTTGTAAATGAGCTTGTAGCGAATACTGTGGTTAACCCCAGCATTGCGATGATTATATTCCTTTTCATAGTGTGTGATTTTAGTAATTAAAAAATTTCAAAAGATTCATACTATCAATAAATCAATCACTATGCCATAAGTGAAAATTAAGTGAGGAAAATTTAGGGGTATTTTCTCTACGAATTGAGAAAGCATCTTTCTTGTTACATACCGCACTGGGATTTATTCTTACGCAATTGCGAACCTCTTTTTTTATCTCTTTGATGACCGCGTTTATGTGATTAAATTTCTTTTAGTTATTTTACAGGAAATATATCCTGTTATGAGAATTGTCCCGTTCATTATTGCTGCAGTAGTTACTATCGCATTAATAATAACTTTAAATACAAGACTTACAATTGGCGGTACAGAGGCTCCCGCTTTCGGAAGTTTTTTAAGCCCGCAACACGGCTTTTGGCAAAATGCGGAGAGGAGTAATGAAGACTTTGCAGCCGATCTGAAATTTTCACAACTTAACGGTAAGGTAGAGGTATATTTTGATGACCGTCTTGTTCCGCACATCTTTGCAGACCAGGAAGCAGACGCCTATTTTGTACAGGGCTACCTTCATGCAAAATTCCGGTTATGGCAAATGGAATTACAAACTTTTGCAGCAGGGGGAAGGGCAAGTGAGATAGTTGGCGAAAAAGCTGTTGCGCACGACCGCGAGTTCCGGCGGCTGGGGATGGTTTATGCAGCCGAGATCGCATTAAAGGAAATACAAAATGATCCGGCAACGAAAACCTCCTGCGATGCATACACGGCCGGCGTAAATTCTTTTATTGATGGCTTGACAGAAAGTTCTCTTCCGCTTGAATATAAATTAATAGGGTATAAACCGGAAAGATGGAGCAATCTTAAGACCTCGCTCTTCCTGAAATATATGAGTTATGATCTTGCGGCACGGGATAATGATTTCGAACTGACAAATGCAAAGAGTTATTTTACCGGTGATGATTTTAAAAAATTATTTCCCGCTACACAGGATTCATTGGATCCCATCATTCCCAAGCGAAGCATATACGAGAAGCAAAAGGTTTTTCCTGTTGCTCCTGGCAATGCGGATTCTGTTTATTTTAAAACAACGGCGGTCAAAGTAGCAGAAGCGGAAAAACCCGAGCAGGCTAATGGCAGCAATAACTGGGCAGTAAGTGGAACGAAAACAAAAAGCGGAGCACCCATTTTGTGCAATGATCCACATTTGGGTTTGAACCTTCCTTCTCTTTGGTATGAGGTACAGATATCAACACCGCAATACAATGCGTATGGTGTTAGTTTCCCGGGATCACCGGGTGTTATCATTGGGTATAATGACAGTTGTGCATTTGGTTTTACTAATGGCGGGCGTGATGTGAGGGATTATTACGAGATCAGGTTTAAGGATGACAGCCGCCAGGAATATTCCTTCAATGGTCAATGGATGAAAGCCAGGTTCAGGGTAGACACTATTAAAATAAAAGGCAGGGCAGATCTGATAGATACTGTTGCATATGTGCAATTGGGTGATGTGTGGTGCCCTGTCATGTATGATAAGTCTTTTGACGGGGGAAGGAACACCAATAATAAGTATTATGCTGTTAGGTGGACGGCACATGATCCCAGCAATGAATTGAAAATATTCTACATGCTCGATCATGCAAAAAATTATACTGATTATTCCACAGCCGTTACCAACCTGCATACACCCGGACAAAATGCCGTCTTTGCCAGTAAAAATGGTGATATCGCTATTCGAACGCAGGGCGACTGGCCTGCCAAGTGGAAAGGCCAGGGTGATTTTGTAATGCCGGGAACCGACAGCAATTATTTATGGAAGGGTATGATACCGCAGGATGAAGTGCCTTATCAATACAACCCGGAAAGAGGGTTCGTGAGCAGCGCAAATCAAAAACCTGTTGATGACAGTGGTTATCATTATTACCTGGGAAGAGATTACCCGCCATACCGTGGATATGTTATTAACCGCAGGTTGAGTGCCATGAATAATATCACAGCAGAAGACATGATGATGTTGCAAACAGATAACCTTGACCCTGCAGCAGAAATGGTAAAGCCGCTGATCTTGGCAAATATGAAAGAGCATGAACTGGGCGTATCAGAAAAAAAATATTTTGATATGCTTAAAAGCTGGAACATGCGGTGTGATGTTGGATCAAAAGGAGCTACGGTGTTTGCAGAATTCTGGAATAAATTTGAAAAAACGGTATTTGATGATGAATATGCAGGAGCACCAAAAGGTGCCCAGCGCCCGTTCTTCAACACTTTGGTGGAAGGAGTTTTAAAAGATACGGCCTATATCTTTTTGGATGATGTATCAACACCGCAAAAAGAAACGCTGGCAGATGACCTGACCAATGCCTTCAAAAAAGCAGCTGTTAAGCTTGATTCAATCGAGGCTGCCGGGAAATTGGAGTGGGAAAAATATAAAGCCACAAGGGTAAGTCATTTAACTAAGTTAGCCCCGTTTAGCCGGCTGGAACTGGCTTGCGGCGGAAGTGGACGAAGTATCAATGCTACCAAGGCCGATCATGGCCCGAGCTGGAGGATGGTGGTGAGCCTTACCGCTAAAACAGAAGCCTATGGTGTTTACCCCGGTGGACAAAGCGGCAATCCCGGAAGTAAATACTATGATAATTTTATAGACCAGTGGGCAGCAGGAAAATATTATTCACTCTGGATGATGACAAAAGAAGAAGTGGATGATAAGCGTGTTATTGGTAAAATGACATTCAGTAAATGATCTCAATTTTCAAATTTTAAAATTTTCAAATCAGTATTATGAAATTTTTGATCTCTCTTGTTTTGATCGCTTTATTAAGTTTTGCTGCCTGCCTTTATCTTCCCTGGTGGAGTATTGCAATCGTTGCATTTATCGTGGCTGCTGTAATACCGCAAAGACCGGGCAGGACTTTTCTTGCCGGTTTTATTGCATTGTTCTTACTGTGGGGAGGCTTGAGCCTTTGGATAAGCAGTAGTAATGATCATGTGCTAGCACACAAAATATCTTTGCTGGTCTTAAAAATGGATAATCCAAATCTCCTGATCTTTTTAACCGCTTTTATAGGTGCACTGGTGGCGGGATTGGCTGCATTGACCGGTAGTTATCTTCGAAAAACCAGGGCATAAGGTCTGTCGTTAGTTAAATTTAGATTTTCAGTAACAAAATCGCCATTAATTTCGTTGCTACACAAACCTGTTTATGCCAAAAGCTGTATTCGCTGTTCTCATTTTCTTTTCATGTTCTCTTTCTTCTTCGGCACAAAAAATTTATGGAACTGTATTTAACGACAAGGGCGATCTTTTGCCTTATGCTTCCATCACCATTAAGGGAACTTCAATAGGTGCCAGTGCTAACAACAAGGCCAAATTCTCTTTTCCAATTGCACCGGGAACATATACGGTGGTTTGCCAGCATATAGGATACGGTAAGCAGGAAAAAGCTGTTACCATAAATACTGCGGATGAAGAAGTGGTATTTATCATTTCAAAGCAGCAGCTAAACCTTACAGAAGTGATCATAAAAAGCGGTGGAGAAGACCCTGCCTATGCGATCATCAGGCAGGCCATAAAAAAACGACCCTTTTATAATAAGCAGGTAAATGGATTTGCTTGTGATCTTTATACCAAGGACATCCTGAAACTCCGTAGCCTGCCGGAAAAAATACTGG
>DATHEH010000078.1:0-2495 GCA_035318685.1 Ferruginibacter sp. | reverse complement strand
TTCCGAGGTATCGGCCTTATTGGGTCGTATGCCATCTGCGGTGGGTTACCAGCCAACACTTGCAACAGAGATGGGCTTGATGCAGGAAAGAATCACGTCTACAAAAAATGGTTCTATCACTTCTGTACAGGCGGTATATGTACCTGCGGATGATCTTACCGATCCGGCGCCGGCTACAACATTTGCCCACCTTGATGCTACAACGGTATTGAGTCGTAAGATCGCCGATCTTGGTATCTATCCTGCGGTTGATCCATTGGATAGTACCTCACGTATCTTAACGCCTTTGATCGTTGGTGATGAACATTATAATACAGCTAACCGTGTAAAACTAATTTTACAACGTTATAAAGAATTACAGGATATCATTGCCATCCTTGGTTTGGATGAATTGAGTGATGAAGATAAACTGGTGGTATCAAGGGCACGTAAAGTACAGCGTTTCCTCAGCCAGCCTTTCTTCGTGGCCGAGCAGTTTACCGGGTTAAAAGGTGTATTGGTTCCTATTGAAGATACGATCCGTGGTTTCAATGCCATCATGGATGGTGAAGTGGATGAGTATCCTGAAGCAGCATTCAACCTGGTTGGTACTTTGGAAGATGCTATCGAAAAAGGAAAGAAATTAATGGAAGCAGCTAAAGTCTAATTTGAAAATTTGAAGATTTGAAAATGAACTGAGTAAAATTGTTCCCGAATCTTCAAATCAACAAATTATCAAATTTTCAAACCGTTTTATGACATTAGAAATTTTAACCCCCGAACAAAAGATATTCAGCGGTGACGTATACGGTGTACAACTGCCCGGTATTGCAGGTTTGTTTGAAGTGCTCGACAAGCATGCACCCATGGTAAGTGCTTTGAAAGAAGGCAGGCTGAAGATATTGAAGGATAAAACAGCTACTTCTTCTTACAGTATTAAAAGTGGTTTTGTAGAAGTATTGAATAATAAAACAACCGTGCTGGTTGAGGGAGCTGTTGAGAATTAAAAATTAGCATTAAGAATTTATAATAGTACCCAGGCCAATGCCTGGGTACTATAATTCGTGTAATTCGTATTAATTCGTGTATTATAACTGGTGCTTCAATTGCACGTAACTCCAGGCACAAAAGGGCAGCAGGATAAAAATCAATAACCCATGCCAACTCCCAATAAATAAATACAGCAGTAAACCAACCAGCAGTAAATAAAAAGGATAAAAAATAAAAAGAAGGCCAACCATTACAGAATCATAATGGTCATTGTATGCAGCCCTTTTTTCGGTGAATTTTTTTATTGGGTAATACAAGGGTGCATTAAGCAGGAAACCCAGTACAGCGGGCATAAATAAAATGATCCTTTTTAATAACGGTCGTTCAACCTCAAATTTTTCTTTGATGGTGGTGATATCTTTTTTATCAATTTCAACTACCAGTTGCTGTAGCTGTTTTTGAAGGATGTTATTGAATTCATTAACATTATTTCCAAAAGAATTTGCCAGGTCAAAATCCCTTGCGGTGATCATCTCGCCAAAATTAAGCCGAACATTTTTACCGAAACTAACAAAGGAACTGTAATTGATACCACAGGGTAATACTTTCAATGCTGTGCCGTCTTCCCATGCACTGAGGGCTAATCTTGCAGTTCCTTTTTTTAATGACCGCAGGCGCCATTCATTGATACACCTGCCTTCACTGAATATAAGAACGATGCCATTTTTTTTGAAGATCGCTTTGCAGGCATCAAATGTCTTATAGTTATGTTCCAGGTTTTCCACACCTTCACTGATGCGGTAAACCGGCAACATATTCATTGAGCCTAACAACCTGCTATAAAAACTATTTGCAAAAGCGTCTCCTCTTGCCAGGGAATAAATGGGTTTTTTAAAAACTGTTGCTAAGATAACGGCATCCAAAAAGGAGTTGGGATGATTGGCAGCGATCAGTAACGGGCCATTGCTTTGGAGCATTTCTTTTTTGTTCACCAGCAATAACCGGCAATAAATCCATAATGCAAACTTTGCCGGTATTTTTAAAAGGATGTACAGCAAGCTGGTTTTTTTTGGGAAGATAATTATTTATAAGTAAGGTACAAGAAAAAAGCCCCAGGGGAAAAGTATGTTTGTGCTTGCTTTTTTTGAAGAGGGAAAAATACCTGCATCTAAGATCTTACACCCTTGCGTCTTGTAGCTTGCAGCCATCTCCTTTAATTTAGTTGCGGGTCGATCGGGAAATTGATCATCATTTCATAATCACCCCCCAGGTGTTGCAGGCTGCCTTTCCAAACTTCGTCATGTTGTGTATCAAAGACCAGGCTACTGGTGGCTGATACGGTAAGCCAGCTTTTTTCTTTTAACTCATTATCAAGCTGCCCGTCTCCCCAACCACTGTAACCAACAAAGAATTTGATCTTTGTAAGATCAATGCTTTTGCTTTTTATCAGCGCTGTTACTGTTTCAAAATTTCCACCCCAATAGATCTCATTACTTATTTTTTGTGCGTCAGGAATGAGGTCAGGA
>DATHEH010000077.1:0-2838 GCA_035318685.1 Ferruginibacter sp. | reverse complement strand
GTTCAATGTTGATTTTTGATTGATGGAAAGTACTTGCAGCTCTTTCTCCTTTTCTAATTGAGCGATCTCCTTTTGTTTTTTTTCATTCTGGTATCTTGCTTCAACTTCTGCAACTTTTTCACTTGTTTCGGTCTTAAAAAGAGAATCACTCACCACAAGCGTTTTTGAAAAATATTCAGCAGCCAGTTTATAATTACCGGCAGCCTGTTCGATCTCAGCCCTTGTCAGGTATATCTCTTTCAGTTTGGTTCTTACCCCCACTTCATCTGCTAATTGTTCCGCCTGCAGAATATACTGAAGTGCCTTGTCATCCTGGTTGAGCTTATGATAGGCCAGTGCAAGTACGGTGGTTACTTCGCTCAGGTGGTACTTGTTGCCCATTTGCTTTACATAACCAAGCGACTCCAGGTATTTTTCCAATGCAGACGAAAATTTTTCCTGTTTGAAAAAATAATCCCCCATGTTGTGATAAGTTGTAGCAATCTGGTCAAGGTCTTCATTCTTTTTTGCAAGTGGCAAAGCCTGCTCCAGCAATTCATACTCTTTTTCATGCTGGCCAAGGTGACTATAAGTTGTAGAAAGATTTACCAGTCCGCTTACCAGGGAATAATTATCCCCGATTTTTTTTGCAAGCGCAATAGCCTTATTTCCAAATTCCAGTGCCCGGTTGTGTTCTTTTTGCTCATCCAGCAATGCATTGATGTTGGAATAGAGTAAAGTCAGGTATTGCTGGTCGCTGCTTGTCTCCCATATCCTTGCTGCTTTTAAATAATATTCAATGGCTGTTAGCCGATCCTTTTTATGCAGCCAGGCATTGCCAATATTTGCCAGTGTTCTTGCTTCTCTCACAGTGTCTTTCAACAGCCGGGCAAGGGGAATTCCTTTTTCAAAACTCATTATGGCGCTGTCCATCTTATTCAGGTTGATATAGCAGATTCCCAGATCCGTATAAGATGATAATATCACCCGGTTATTCTTTATTCGATGACCCAGTGTCAATGCCTGCCGGTAATAGTCCATACTTTTTTCAGGGGCGGCAGCTTCAATTGATTCACCCATCTCCAATAATGTAATCGCTTTGGTTGAATCATTGGAAGCGTTGCTGAACTTCTTAACCAAACTATCAGGCACCTGTTGTGCATGAACTGGTCTTACTGCAAATAGGAAAATGCATTGCAACATAATAACCAGGCATGATCTGAAACCAGACATAGAGGTTTATAATAATTCCTCATAAAGGAAGATATTCTTATTCACAAAATGAAATAAGCCGGTCAAAATACCAGTTTCGGGGGATTCTTACGGAGCTTACCCGGAATCACCTTTTCGGGTGATGAAACGCTTTTTACATTCATCGACTTTTGGTGAAACAATTATTTTCAATCTTATAAAGCTAGAATATGAAAAAGACGGCCACTTTAATTATCATGGTTACCGGGATATTGATATCGCTGCAAACAAATGCCAAAGTATGGCGCATTAATAACAACAACGGTGTTACAGCAGATTTCACGTCCGGTGCTGCCGCTATCGCATCTGCAAGCGTAGTGAATGATGACACACTGCATTTTGAAGGAAGCGCAACAGCTTATGCAGGTTTTAATTTATCAAAACGGCTCGTGATCATTGGCACCGGCTATTTTTTAAGTGGTGTAAACAGCAACAGCGGTCTCCAGGCAAACCCCAACAGCGCCACTTTTAGTGGAGGAACAATAGCATTCGACTCTACGGGTTCAGGATCCACCCTGATCGGGTTGGATAATATTTCAATGGGTATCGGAGGTAGTCTTGGTTCCGCTACAGATAATATTACCCTGACCAGGTGCAATATCTCAACCATTTCACAATATTATGCAGCAACTGCAAATACCAAGATGACAGGCTGGAAAATAAACAAATGTCATATAGATTATATGTCGTTCTCCGGAAGCAACGAAATACTTCAAAACTGGGAGATCACAAATAATATTTTTATAAGTTACCTGTTTATGAATAATACCAATAACTTAAACAACCTTGTACGAAATAACGTTTTCAGGGGGCCCATTGATATTTACAGCGCCTATTTTTCAAATAATATCATTACGGGATCGACTTTTACTACGATCAATACTACTGTAAAGAACAATATTTCTACAGGTACTAATTTACCTGCTGGCAATGGAAATTTGAACGGGCAATCCGATGCCAACTTGTTCCAGGGACTTACCGGTAATAGTACCGACGGGCGGTGGCGCTTAAAAGCAGCCAGTCCAGCCATTGGGGCCGGCGAAACAATCCTTGGTATCACTCCCGATTGTGGAGCCTATGGTACCGCAGATCCGTATGTATTGAGTGGTATCCCGCCGATACCCACCATTTATTTACTTACCGTGCCGGGAAGCGTGGCAAGCAATGCTACAACTATGCCTGTTACCATCAGCACCAGGAGTAATAATTGATCACGGTTGTAAATAAGATTGTAGAAGCGTAAAATTTTCTAAGATGAAAAAATTGATAGTCACCGGGATACTTTGTACACTGTACATCTGCGGGGTTGCTCAACAACCATACCCACCTGCGCCGCCGGCAGCCGGTAATATTACAGCCATGGAGTATTTTTTTGACAGTAATCCAGGATTCGGCAATGGCACAGCATTGACCGGTTTCACGGCATTACCCAATATCGTTAATTACAATGGCACAGTAAGCCTGGCAGGCGTGGCTCCCGGGTTTCACCGTTTTTATATCCGAACTAAAAATGTCAATGGCACATGGAGCCTTACCAACAATGTTTTTTTCGATAATTATAATGTTCCGGTTTATAACAGCGGCCCGCCGGCACCGCCAAATATTACC
>DATHEH010000076.1:0-5511 GCA_035318685.1 Ferruginibacter sp. | reverse complement strand
TTTTTTGGGAAGGACGGGAATTCAATGCCCCCTACCGAAAAAATAAGCACCTGTTTTTTCATGGAAATAATATCTATGCATGCCAAAACCAGCAGGGCCACTGCCAGCCAGTAATTTGCCAGCATCACCCAAACAATGGCGAGCAATAAAAAAATTATTGATGCAGGAAATTTTGTCATCTCCTTTTTTTTAGCAACAGTAAAATGTATAACGATCGCCGCGATCGTTGCGGCCATACCGGCCAATACAGCAGCATTTACACCAACCTTCAGCAAATAATAAATGAAGAATATAAGATGTAAAACAAATATGGAAACAGCCACACGCCTGTAAGAATGCACCTTATCATTCTTTAGGATGATCCGGAAGCTATTCATTAAACAGGATTTGAAGCAACCATTAAATTGCACAGTTTGAACAAACACCTGGCACCCACATTTTCATCCCATTCATTATTACTTACGCCAACTTCATTCAGGTCGAAGCCGATAAGTTTGCGGTCGCTTTGTACCAGTTTTTTAAAGAGGTAGAAAACCTGTTCGGCTTCAAAGCCTCCCTGCACGGGTGTACCGGTATGCGGACAAAGTTTTGGATCCAGGCCATCAATGTCGAAACTTATAAAAACTTTCTCGGGCAGGTGAGACAATATCTCATCAAAGATCTTCTGCCAGGTTTGGCCTTCATACTGCCGCTCTTTTATATCCTTATCAAAGTAAGTGATCACCCTTTCCTTGTTATTGTTGATATAATCAACTTCTTCCTCGCAATAATCCCTTACACCCACCTGCACCAATTTCTTTAAGCCGGGGATCTCTTCAAGGGCGTTGTACATAATTGATGCATGTGAATATTTAAATCCTTCGTATGCTTTACGCAGGTCGCAATGGGCATCAATCTGCAGGATGCCAAAATCACCGTGTTTCTCTGCAATGGCTTTAAAAAATCCCAAAGGCGTGCTATGGTCCCCACCCAATAAACCCACCAGTTTTCCTTTCTCTAAAAGTTCTCTTGTTTGCTCATAAACCCAGTTGTTTAAGAACAAACTGCCTTCATTGATCTCTTTCAGAGATTTGCACATGAATTTATTGTCGGCCACAATTTCCTCGTGTGATATATAATTTATGTACAGTTCGGCTTCCTTGCGCAAGTAATCGCTTTTCATCAAAACCTTTTTATCGCATGGACGCATATAGAATCCCTGCTTCCAGCCATCTTTAACATCAGGATCGTATAGGTCAACCTGCAGGCTTGAATTGAAGATATGGTCCGGGGCCCTTGCCGTACCTGCATTGTAGCTTACCGTTACTTCCCAGGGTATGGGCAGTATTACCAACCTTGCGTCTTCTTCATTAAAGGGTAAACCAAAAATATTGTTGTTGGGATTTCCAACCGAGTTGGGATCAAAATTTGAAAGATCAGTCATCACTTGTGTTTGTTTGAAAATGATTTGCCCACCTGCGCCATGGCAAAAACGGTGCAAAGATAAGCGACTGCTCAACAAAGGAGATGTGTAATAATAAAAAATTTCCTAAATGAAATAATACCAGCCCTGCCAGCAGCCACTTGTCATACCGTTTGGTAAAGAACCCCACCAGCATGGCCAGGTCGAAGAACGTGGCGATACGGTAAAACCATTGCGAAATGCCGGGGTTTTCCACAAGGTATTGATACAGGCCATAGGCCGGGCCGGATCTTGTGAATACAAACCATTCGGCATTGTCCTGTACCAGGATATGGCTCATATTATCGCTATATATGAAGCCGCCATACCAGAGTTTGTATATACCGGCACACACATATAAAAAACAAACCCAATACCGCACCAGTTCCCAAAGCATGTCAAATCTTTTCATGCTCAATGCAAGGAACGGAATGGGTGCCAGCAGATAACCGATCTGTGCATAATGTTTACCGGCGGCAGAACAATAAGCAATGTATAATATCCATGTTCCTGCAACGGTTATCCACGTGAAGACCCGTTGCTGCGGAATAATGATGCAGATGATACAGGAACAGGTCAATAAAATGTCAAATATCAAAGCCGCCCAACAATGCTGCAATAAGAATTGCGGGATATTAAGCATATGTAATAACCAAAAGCTGTTGTCGCTTCCGGGATAAATCAAGGGCGGTTGTTGTAACTGCGACAACAAACTGTTATTAAAAAAAAAATGCACGAGGATGATGAACAGCCAGCTAAAGATCGCCCTGGCCATGAATTCACGCTGTTGATATGTAATAGTGTTTTCCAGTTATTTTAATTTGATGGTAAAGACCAGGGAATCCGTTGCTGATTTATTATAAGGCGGTGCAGTAGATACATAAGACCTCACCACGCTGACAGAATCGAATTTATTTTTTACCACAGTTTGAAAATACCTGCCCCACCATTCCGGAAATTGTAACAAAGCCGAACTGTCATTGACCAGCTGTTCTTGGAGATAACTAAGGCCGCCTTTACCTGTTATTTTACCAAACCTTTTTTTTATGGTTTCATTTATACCGTCTCCGTCCCGTTTAAGATTTACATAGTATCCGACCGAATTCATTAAAAGTTCCTGCTCACGGCTGCTGAGTTTTTTATGATCATAATACCCCGTGGATGTTTTGATGAGATAAACAGCAATGGAGTCTTTCGGGGGATGTTTTTGGCTGTACATATAGTATAAGAAGAAGGGAACATTTTGAATTCCTTTCGCCATAAAAAAAAACTGGCCGACAACAAATAACAGCAGCAGCCAGAACATCAGCCTCCATTCCTTATACATTCGTTTTAAAAACAATTTTTTACGATTTGCCTGTAAAATACGGGCAGTTTAAATAATTAAACAAATTGAAAAGAAAAATACCCAATTGAATTACCTTTGCACCGAATTTTTAACTATGAAAAGAACACATATCATCGTACTTGTTGCAATTGCCTCCCTGATCGTTGCTCTTATAGTATTTTCAGCCGGTGATTTCTCCACTTATGATACCATCAGCTCTGCCAGGGCAAAACAGGGGAAGTATGTTCACCTTATTGCAAAACTGGACAAATCACAACCCATACAGTACGACCCGGTGAATAACCCGAATTACCTTTCCTTTTATGCCATTGACAGCCTGGGAGGAAAAACCAAGGTGGTTTTTCACAACAGCAAGCCCGCCGACCTGGAAAGAAGTGAAAGGATCGTAATGAAAGGCAAGATGCAGACCGACCATTTTGAATGCAATGACATTTTATTAAAATGCCCAAGTAAATATAAGGACGATAAAAAGGAACTGGAGAAAACACTAAATCAGTAATTAGGTATTTGTAATTAAGAATTGGGTATTTAACCACTAACTGAAACTAGTATAAATGCAATATAAAGGCTACAAAGATTTGGAATGTTACATAAAAGCGAGAGAACTCAGAATCTTTATATCAGCATTAGTTAAAAATTTCCCGGCACAAGAAAAATTTCTTTTAGCTAGTCAAATAATTGACTGTTCAAGATCAATTTCCAGAAACATTGCTGAAGGGTATGGAAGATATACTTATAACGATACAAGAAATTTCTTTATAATAGCCAGGGGCTCTGTTACAGAAACCATGGAACAGCTGACAACTGCTTTTGATGAAAAATACATATCAGAAGAAAAACTTAAAGTAGGCGAAGAGAAATGTGAAGTAGTTTTTAAATTAATAAACGGATCCATAGCCTATTTTAGACAGGTCAAAAAAACAAATACTGCGGCAAACTAATTCCTAATTACAAATTACCAATTCCTGAATCATGCAATATGAAGGCGAACACTTACTACCCGGACAAATAGGTCATTTCTTTATACTCCTGGCTTTTATCGCATCCATTCTTTCAACCATTGCTTTTTTTACAGCAAGCAGAAAAACAGATCTTTCTGAAAAAAGATCCTGGCTACGCTTTGCGAGAATGGCTTTTGTTACGCAGCTCATTTCTGCGGTGATCATTTTCATTACCATTTTTTATATCTGCGCCAATCATTATTTCGAATACATGTATGCCTACAAGCATGCATCAAAAGAACTGGAATCAAAATATTTACTGGCCTGTATCTGGGAAGGCCAGGAAGGAAGCTTTTTATTATGGACCATCTGGCACAGTGTGCTGGGTATCTTCATTATATTAAGATCAAAAGAATGGGAAGCACCGGTAATGACCGTAATAAGTTTTGCGCAGTTCTTTTTGCTGATGATGCTCCTTGGTTTATATGTTGGTGATGTGCGGCTCGGCAGCAATCCATTTACTTTAACAAGGAATGAGATCGCAGGTCCCATATTCAGCCAGGCCAATTACCTGACCTTCATTAAAGATGGTATAGGTTTAAATGTTTTGTTGCGTAACTACTGGATGGTGATACATCCACCCATTTTATTTTTAGGTTTCGCCAGCACCATTATTCCTTTCGCGTATGCCTACGCTGGTATACAAACCAAACGCTTCGGTGACTGGGTAACTCCTGCCCTGCCCTGGGCATTATTGAGCGCATGTGTTTTAGGTGTTGGTATCATGATGGGTGGAAAATGGGCCTATGAATCCTTATCCTTCGGCGGTTACTGGGCATGGGATCCCGTAGAGAACGCTTCGCTGGTTCCGTGGCTGATCTTGATTGCCGGTTTGCATACCATGGTCATTTATAAAGCAACGGGCCATTCTTTAAAAGCGAGTTATCTTTTTGCTTTTCTCACTTTTATATTTATCCTGTATTCCACTTTTTTAACAAGAACAGGTGTACTGGGCGATACTTCGGTACATGCTTTTACTGATGCAGGACAAGCGATCAACATAATGATATTTTTATTCGTGGCAGCATTCACCGTAAGCTCCCTTGTGCTGTTTTTTATGCACCTGAAAAAAATACCTTCAGAAAATAAAGAGGAAAGAATTGACTCGAGAGAATTCTGGATGTTCATTGGTTCACTGGTGTTTTTTTTAGCAGCCATTTTCATCATCGCGAAGACCTCCGTTCCTGTTTATAATAAAATTTTCGGAACCAGTATTGCACCGCCCGAGGATGTTGAATTCTCTTACAACAAGGTTGTTGTACTGGTAGCCATCATCATCGGATTGTTGAGTGCTGTCACCCAGTATTTCAAATATAAAAAAACAGAACAGGGTTATGTTATAAAAAAGATCGTTCTGCCTACCCTTGTAGCATCGATCATCACTGTACTGGTCGCGGTCTTCTATCCCATCGCCTATTATAAAATGGGAGCAGGATTTTTAGGGGCGGTGTATGTTGCCTTGTTTGCAGGCATTTATTCTGTAATTGCAAATGCAGCATATATATGGACCGGTCTGAATGGGAAACTAAAAGCAGCCGGTGGTTCTGTAGCCCATCTGGGTTTTGCATTAATGCTGGTGGGTATCCTGATCTCTTCCAGTAATAAAGAAGTGATCAGCAGCAGCCGTGCCAACGGCATCAACCTGCCAATAGCCGGTAATAAGGATCCTTTGACGAAGCAAACCGATAACCCTTTGGAAAACCTTACCCTCATTCGCCAGG
>DATHEH010000075.1:0-10377 GCA_035318685.1 Ferruginibacter sp. | reverse complement strand
AAAAAAACAAAGCTGCAAGGGGAAAAGACACAAGGGATAGTTCAGGATTTGAAAGAGCTTTGAATTTTTAAGTATAAAGATTCAAAGTATGAAAGATTTTAAAAGGCTTATAGTTTGGCAAAAAGGCTTTCAGCTATTTATCGATAGCCATAAATTTTGCAGGAAGCTGCCTTCTAAGGAAAAGTATGAATTAGGATCGCAGTTAAGACGTGCTGCTTTTTCTATAGTAGCAAATACAGCCGAAGGCAGTGCGAAAGCTACCAATGCTCATAAGAAGATCTATCTTGAAAACGCATTAGGGAGTTCTTACGAAGTTGAAACGGCTATACTGGCAATTATTGAATTGTATCCTGCATACAAAGAAGAGTGTGAGAAGTATTTAGCTATTTGTATGGAGGTTCAGAGAATGCTTATTGCGTTAATAAGTAAGCTAACGTAATTCTGCTTTAAGGCGATAATCTAACTTAGGCTTCAAGGAGAGAAGCTACAAGGGAAAGAATAATTATTAAAATGCATTATAAAAATTAAACACCTAAATAAATTAAAAAGGAGTAAAAGCAGCATATTTCACCCTTGGAGCTAATCCCCTTGTAGCTTCTCCCCTTGCAGCTTCTACCCTTGCAGCTTCCCATGATTGAATTCAAAAACATACAAAAAAAGTTCGGCGATAAAGTTGTACTTGATGACGTAAGCCATGTTATGGAAACCGGCAAGTGCAACCTTATCATTGGCAGCAGCGGTAGTGGTAAAACAGTTTTACAAAAATGCCTGGTAGGATTATTTGAACCGGATAAAGGAGAGATCATTTATGACGGGCATAGCTTTACAGAAATGACCGAGGAAGACAGGAAGCAATTGCGCCAGCAGATCGGCATGCTTTTCCAAGGCTCGGCATTGTTCGATAGTATGACAGTTGAACAAAACATCATGTTCCCACTTGATATGTTCACTACGCAACACTTCCCTGAAAAATTAAAACGGGTTAATGAAGTTTTGGCCAGGGTCAATTTAGAAGGCGTGAATAAAAAACACCCTGCGGAATTGAGCGGGGGGATGAAGAAAAGGGTGGGTATTGCCCGCGCTATTGTACTTAACCCAAAGTATTTATTTTGTGATGAGCCAAATTCCGGACTTGATCCGCAAACTTCCATGGTAATTGATAAACTCATCCTGGATATCACCAGGGAATTCAATATGACCACCGTGATCAATACCCACGACATGAACAGTGTGATGGAAATAGGTGAGAATATCCTCTACCTGTATGAAGGCAAAAAAGAATGGAACGGGAATAAAGATGATATCATTTTCTCCAAGAATGACCTGCTCAATGGTTTCATTTTCGCCTCCGAATTCTTACAGGATGCCAAAGACATGCGCATGCTGGAAGCAAAGGGCAAAATAGATAATGACAGGGATATGGATAAATTGCTTAAATAATGTACGCCCCTGCAACATCGTTTTTACAAAACAAAACGAAAACCTACAGCTACCGCATTTAGGACTGTTCCATTCAAATTCGTGTGAAAACCAAATGAATCCTGTTTGGAATTGCCTGTTACCGAACTGGTTTTTGCCACAGAATAATGTATTCCGGCAAGTTGGGGGATACTCACTTCTACATGTAATTTTTTATAGACCCGGTAGGATAATCCAGCCGTAACATCAAGTTCCACTCCGGATTGGTAGATACTGACCTCGTTAACGCCAAATCTTTTTTCTTTAGAACCCATGTAGCCGGTACCCATTTCACCAAAAAAGTAAAAGTCCTTCGCGAGCTTATGAAATTTCCTGTAAAAAAATCCGGCCCTGTAAAAGTCTGAGGCAAAACTGCCCGATACTTTACTATGGGCATACTGCATATAAAGGCCCAGTACGGAATTCTCTTTATAAGCCTTCCCCGCAGCAATATGGAAGACCGCAGAATTGTATTGCTGTGCCGTATTATTATCCGCGTCAGTATGATTAAAAGAGATCTGCCCGCCCAGTAGTGTAGCCCCTTTCCTGATCTGTGCGGTTGATGTTAAGCTGAAACCCGCAATTAGTGTAAGAAGTAAAAGTGTTTGTTTCATATAGTTATGTTTTGTTTTCTAAAAGTAAGCTGGCAATCAATAAAGCAATGTTAAGGTTGACCCCAAAGCGACATCCATACTGTTAAATCATTCCAAAATATTCCTTTCAATCAATAGCCCTTCTCCCCTATCTTTGCTGCACATTTTTAATTTATCATTCTTAATTCTTAATTGGCTCATGTCAGTTCTCGTTAACCAGGATTCCAAAATAATTGTACAGGGCTTTACCGGCACTGAAGGCACATTTCATGCTACGCAGATGATCGAATACGGAACCAAGGTTGTTGGTGGCGTTACACCGGGTAAAGGTGGCAGCACCCACCTGGAAAAACCCGTATTCAACACAGTTGCCGATGCGGTCAGATCAACTGGTGCAGACGTGAGTATTATTTTCGTGCCTCCTGCTTTTGCAGCAGATGCCATAATGGAAGCCGCCGATGCAGGCATAGGTTTGGTGGTATGTATCACTGAAGGTATTCCCGTGCAGGACATGGTGAAAGTGAAAAATTATTTACAAAGTAAAAATACCAGGTTAATAGGGCCAAACTGCCCCGGTGTTATAACTGCAGATGAATGCAAGGTTGGTATCATGCCCGGCTTTATTTTTAAGAAAGGAAGGATCGGTATTGTCTCCAAATCAGGTACGCTCACTTATGAAGCTGCAGACCAGGTTGCAAAAGCGGGGCTTGGCATTTCAACTGCCATTGGTATTGGCGGTGACCCGATAATTGGCACAACAACCAAAGAAGCCGTGGAATTATTTATGAATGATCCCGGGACTGATGCCATCGTTATGATCGGCGAGATCGGTGGTGGTATGGAGGCCGAAGCAGCCAACTATATTAAATCAACCAAAAATAAAAAACCTGTTGTGGGTTTTATTGCCGGTCAAACAGCTCCTCCGGGACGTCGCATGGGTCATGCGGGTGCCATTGTTGGCGGCGCTGATGACACGGCTGCTGCAAAGATGAAGATCATGGCCGAATGCGGAATTCATGTTGTGGCAAGTCCTGCAGATATTGGAAAGACAATGGCAGAAGCGTTAAAGAAATAAAAAAACAAAATATTTTTACGATCCCGGTCTAGCCGGGATTTTTTTTGTTAAACCAGGTGAGCCGAAGAAACCATTTTTATCATATTCCCGTCTTCCCTACATAAAAAAAGAACCGGGACTTTCGTCCCGGCCCTAAAAGTATAGCCATAAAACTAACTTTAATATAATAGCCTCAGAGGTTCGGATTAAAAAGCGGGCCATGTTTTATTTCTATACTCCCTTATTCAATTGGCGTGCCACCATACCGGTATATGCCCAATAAAACGTTAAAGAAAATTGTGAAGACTAAATGTGCAAAATGCTTTTTATTTACATCTCACTTGCAGCATACTATTAATTGTATCTTGTAATTAAAATTTGTTAACATGTTTTTCAGGAAATTATTTTGGGCATTTTTTTTATTAACAGGTTTTTCTTTATCGCTTTTTGCACAAAAAAAAGATGATTACGTGCAGCACTGGAAGAAAGTTGAAGAACTGGAGAAGAAAGGCCTGACCAGATCAGCTTTACAGGAAGTGATGGTAATTTACACCCTTGCTATTGCCGCTAATAATGACGCCCAGCAGATAAAGAGCGCTATGTACCAGGTAAAGTACCGCAACATGGTGGAAGAGGACAGCCGTGAGAACAATATCTTTTTTGTTGACACACTTATCTCAAAAGCAAAAGGGCCTGCAAAGAATATCTTACAAAGCATGCACGCCGAAATGTTCTGGCACTACCTCCGAAATAACCGCTGGAAATTTTACGGCCGTACCCAATTAGCAGAAGAAAAAAGCAAGGACATTACAACCTGGAGCATTGATAAACTGAATGCGACAATCACCAAACTGTATACCGCCTCTTTACAGAATGAGAACCTTTTAAAGACCACGAAGCTGGATGGCCTGGATGCCATTATCATCAAGGGAGAAAATACACGCCACCTGCGGCCGACATTGTATGATTTTTTAGCACATCGGGCACTTGAATATTTTATGAATGACGAAAGCGGTGTGACCAAACCCGCTTATGAATTTAAATTAAGCGACAACAATTTTTTTGCACCTGCTACAGATTTTATAAAACTCAGTTTACTCACAAGGGATACAGCTTCTTTACAACAGAAAGCGCTGCTCATTTTCCGTGATCTGCTAAAGTTCCATATCGCAGATGCTGATCCTGCTGCATTGATCGATGCGGACCTTTTACGGTTAAAATTTGTGAACAATTACGGTGTGATGGAGAATAAAGAAAAACTTTATGAGGCTGCGCTAAAAACTATAGAAGAAAAATATCCCAATAACCTGGCTGTTGCAAAGGCCATGTACCTGCGGGGTATGATCTACTATAACCGTGGGCAGGATTATGATGCTTTTACAAAAGCAGATAACCAGTATGAAATAAAAAGAGCGAAGGAATTATTTGAAACAGCTTTTGCTAAATTTCCAAAGTCAGAAGGCGGGGTAAATGCAAAAAATATGATCGTTCTGATCCTGCAACCCTCGCTGAACCTGGAAACAGAAAAAGTAAATGTTCCGCTACAGCCCTTCCGTACACTGGTAAAGTATAAAAATGTAAAGACCATCTACCTGCGCATCATTAAAACCTCGAGGAACGAATTAAAGGATAATAACAATTCCGGAAAAATATGGAAGTCTTATACAGCAATGAAACCTGTAAAAAGCTGGTCCGTTTCCTTACCCGATCCCCAGGACTACCAGCAGCATGCAACAGAAATAAAAATTGACGGCCAGCCAAATGGTATCTATATCATCCTGGCAAGTCTTGATGAAGGTTTTTCGCTCTCAAAAAATATCATTGCAAAGCAACTGACCTATGTAAGCAATATCAGTTACGTCAATAATTATAACAGCGAGTATTATGTACTCAACCGCGATAACGGCCAGCCCCTTGCCAATGCCCAGGTGCAATTGTGGGAAAGAGTATATAACTATTCGAGCAGCAAATATGAGGCACTTAAAGCGGAAAAATATACAACAGATCAAACGGGTTTTTTTAAACTAAAAGAAAGCAAGGACTACCGTGGATTTTCAATGCAGATCAACCATGGAACTGATGAATTGTTCATGGACGACGAGCATAATGGATACAACACTTATAACAGCATTGAGCCGGTGATCAAACCCCAGGCATTCCTGTTTACCGACAGGTCCATCTATCGCCCCGGCCAAACGATTTATTTTAAAGGCATCGTAATTAAGAAGGAAAATGATGTTGCAAAGACAGCAATAGTAGCCGGCTTCAAAACAAAGATCTTTTTAAAAGATGCCAATAACCAGAAAGCCGGTGAATTAACTGTCACTACAAATGAGTTCGGCAGCTACAAGGGTTCATTCCGTTTGCCCGAAGGCTCAATGAACGGGTCGTTCAGTCTTATTGACTCTGTAACCAATGCTTCCTACTCTTTCAGTGTGGAAGAATATAAGCGCCCTAATTTTTTTGCAGAGATACAAAAGCCAAAAGGCACCTACCGTGTACATGACAGCATACATATTACCGGAACGGCCAAGGCTTATGCGGGAAATAATATTGACGGCGCCAAAGTAAGTTATCGTGTGGTACGCAAAGTGAGGTATCCTATCTGGTGGGAATGGGGCTTTTACAAACGTTTCCCCGTTGGCCCGGCCGAACAAACAGAGGTTGCCAATGGTATAACCACAACGGATGCAAAAGGCGAATTCAAAATACATTTTAAAGCATTGCCTGATGAGGACGTTGATAAGAAAAGTCAGCCAACCTTCTATTATGAAGTAAGTGCCGACATTACGGATATCAATGGTGAAACAAGAAGTGCCAACACTACAGTAGCCGTGGCTTACCAGTCATTGAAACTGGATATTGATATGCCTGAAAAAATACCGGGTGATAGTTTGAAGGCATTCAGGATCCGCAGCAGCAATCTCAACGACATTTTTGAGAAAGCTACTATCAATGTAACGTTCACGAGGGTTAAGTCACCGGACAGGATATTCCGTGACCGCTACTGGCAAATACCCGACCAGTTCGTGATGAGTAAGGATGAGTATTATACTTACTTCCCGCATGATGCATATAAAGATGAGGACAAGATCCAAAATTGGCCCCTTGCAGAAAAATTCCTTGACAAAACTGATTCTACCCGGGAGAACGGCAATTGGCCACTACCGGTGAGCGGCTGGCAGCCGGGATGGTACAAGATCGTGGCTACAACTAAAGATAAATATGGTGAGGATGTAAAAGCAGAAAAATATATACGAATAACCGGTGATGACGCTAACGATAAAGTAGCCGAACCCATAACTGTTGATGTAATAAAAAGAGATGCGGAACCCGGTGATAAGATCAGCTATAGCATGAAATCAGGATTTTCCAATGTATGGATCATACAGGCCATGAGCAGGATGGGAAATAATGGCAGGTCCGGGCACAAGAACATTGCCTCAGTGCTGCCCATCGGCACATCTGTAGAAGTTACAGAGGCTGACCGCGGTGGCATGGCGATGAGTTATGTATTTGTAAAACATAACCGGGTTTATAAAGGGACTGAGCAATTCAATATCCCATGGAGCAACAAAGAACTTAATATCAGTTACGAAACATTCCGGGATAAATTATTACCCGGCAGCCGGGAGAAATGGAAAGTAAAGATCAGCGGCAATAAAGGAGAAAAGGTTGCTGCAGAGATGCTTGCCGGCATGTATGATGCAAGCCTCGACCAGTTCAAGCCGCATAGCTGGAACAGGTTGGATATCTGGCCTGTATTATCTGACGTGGTGAGGTGGATCGAAAAAGGATTTAACGCTGTTAATTCAGAAGAGTATGATGAAAGGGAATTTAATTTTTTAAGTGCTCCGTCAAAATCCTATGACGGGCTTTTAGGTTCTTACACTACTATCAGGTTAAGAGGCGAAATGACCCGGGATATGCGATCTGTAGCACCATCGGCAGTGGCAAATCAACAATTACAGGAAGTTAGTGTAGCACGTTCTCAAAAATCCGGCGCTAAAGAAAGAGACGGTTCTATGGTTGTAGCGGATACTGTTAAATTCAATACAACTGTTGGTGGAGAAGTGCCGGGCATCAACCAACCGCCTAATGAAGCCGTACAGATTCGCAAGAACTTTAATGAAACCGCTTTCTTCTTTCCCGACCTACTGACAGATGCACAAGGCAATGTAGAATTTTCTTTCACCATGCCGGAAGCATTGACGCAATGGAAACTGATGACCCTTGCACATACAAAAGATGGGGCAAGCGGGTATATAACAAAAAGCCTGGTCACACAAAAGCCATTGATGGTTCAACCCAACGCCCCGCGTTTTATGCGGGAAGGTGACCGCATGGAGTTCAGCGCCAAGATCGTGAACATGGGCGAGACAGAAGTAACGGGAACAGCACAACTCGAATTACTGGATGCAGCAACAAATAAACCCATTGATGGCTGGTTCAAGAATGTTTTTCCTAACCAGTATTTCACTGTGGCAGCCGGGCAAAGTGAAGCAGTGAAGTTCCCGATAGAGATCCCGTTCAATTTTAATTCTGCCGTGACCTACCGGATCGTTGCCAAAGCCGGCAACCATTCCGATGGTGAAGAAATGGCGATCCCCGTACTTACCAACAGGATGCTGGTAACAGAAACGATGCCTATAAACTTACGTGGCGTAAACAGTAAAGAATTTAAATTTGAAAAGCTGCTTAAAGCCTCACCCTCCGGGGGTTCCCAAAGGGAAGGAACGCAGTTCGTGGAGGGGCCCACACTCACCAACCACGCCTTAACTGTTGAATACACAAGCAATCCTGCATGGTATGCTGTGCAGGCGCTCCCTTATTTAATGGAGTATCCTTACGAATGTGCCGAGCAGACTTTTAATAAATATTACGCCAATACATTGGCCTCTTATATCAGCAACAGTAATCCCAAAATTAAAGCAGTATTTTCTAAGTGGTTAGCAGACTCTTTAAAGGCCTCCCCCACGGGGGGAGGTTTGGAGGGGGCTTTACTTTCCAACCTCCAAAAGAATGAGGAATTAAAATCAGCCCTATTGCAGGAAACACCATGGGTGCTGGAAGCACAGAATGAGAACCAGCAAAAGAAAAATATCGCATTGCTCTTTGATATGGTGCGTATGAGCAACGAACAAACCGCGGCATTTAACAAGCTGAAAGAAATGCAAAGCAGCAACGGAGGCTTTACCTGGTTCAAAGGCGGACCCGATGATCGATACATGACGCAATACATAACAACCGGGATCGGTCATTTACGTAAACTCAATGCCTTGACAGGAGATCATTATCAAACGGTAAAAGTTATCGTGGATAAGGCCATTCCTTACCTGGATAAAAAAATAAAAGAAGAATACGATCAGCTTATAAAAAATAAAGCGATTCTAAAGAACAACAACCTCAGTTATACTGCCATCCAGTATTTGTACATGCGCAGCTTCTTCACGGAATATAAAATTGCTGCTGCTTCACAAACGGCATACAATTACTACAATGGCCAGGCTAAAAAATTCTGGCTAAGCAACAGTAAATACATGCAGGCTATGATAGCACTGGCATTGCACCGCAGCAATGATGGCGTTACACCTAAAGCGATCATCAAATCGTTAAAAGAGAACGCTATCAACAAAGAAGAACTGGGCATGTATTGGAAAGAATGGACAACAGGCGGCTATTACTGGCACCAGGCTCCTATTGAATCACAGGCCATGATGATTGAAGCATTTATAGACATTGATAAGAATGTCTCAACAGTTGATGATCTCAAAACATGGTTGCTAAAACAAAAGCAAACGCAAAATTGGAGAACGACAAAAGCAACTGCCGAAGCATGCTATGCATTATTGCTTGGCGGAACCAATTGGCTGGCAGAAGAAAAAGAAGTGACCATCAGTTTGGGCAACACAACAATAAAAAGCACCGATAACACAACCGAGTCAGGTACGGGTTATTTCAAAAAAAGAATTGAAGGCGAAAAGGTAAAACCACAGATGGGAAATATTACAGTCTCTGTAACATCAGCAGGCTCCAAAGTTCCTCCGCCAGCTGGCGGAGGCGGAGGGGGTTGGGGTTCTGTCTACTGGCAATACTTTGAAGACCTGGATAAAATAACTTCAGCCGAAACACCATTGAAACTGAAAAAACAATTGTTCATTGAAAAGAATTCTGATAAAGGACCTGTATTGGTTGCTTTGGGTGATGGTGCGGAATTAAAAGTTGGTGATAAAATAAAAGTGCGCATCGAATTAAAGGTTGACAGGGACATGGAATACGTACACATGAAAGATATGCGGGCCGCCTGCATGGAACCAACCAATGTGATCAGTCAATATAAATACCAGGGTGGACTGGGATATTATGAAAGCACCAAAGATGCAAGCACGAATTTCTTTTTTGGATGGCTGGCGAGGGGCAGTTATGTTTTTGAATATCCAATGTTCGTAACGCATGCGGGTAATTTCAGTAACGGCATCACAACAATACAGTGTATGTATGCCCCCGAGTTTACAAGTCATAGCGAAGGGATCAGGGTGAATGTTGAATGATTTGATTACACGAATTAAAACGAATTACACGAATTGATCTTTTAGATTGGTTCGTGTTTTTTCATTTCAATAATTCGTGTAATTTGTGTGATCAGCAAAATTACTGACATGGCAAACGACCAAACCTATAACGTCCCCCTCCGCTACCGAAAAATGGAGAACCTGCACATTGTTTTCTGGCTATTCAAAGACATCAGCTGGTGCATGCTCTGGCGCCCCCTGGGCATCGCTATGATCTTCCCTACATTGATCATCGGTATTGTAATTACCTGGCGCAACCGGGAATACATGAGCGAGGTGTGCCATAACCTGGCGATCATATTCTGGATCATTGCCAATTCCTATTGGATGATAAGTGAGTTCCTGCATTTTGAATCGATGGCCCTCTATGGAGATATTACTTATAAATATTTAGCCATTATCCCTTTTAGTATTGGCATCAGCATCCTTGCTTACTATTATTTGATATGGAGACCGATGCATAAAAATGTGGTGGAGACGATGTAAGATTTACCAGATCTTAAACGAACAAAAAAACTCATAAATACCGGTTACTTATTGGATTACCGGTAATTAATAGTAAATATGTATTATGAAACTAAAACACCTGCTGCCAATAATAATACCGATAGTTCTGTTTTCTTCCTGCACCAGTAAATCCAAAAGCGGTCTTTCTTCTTTTTTAAATCAAAAGGATCTTCCTTCCCAGGTCTTCAGCGTG
>DATHEH010000074.1:0-2971 GCA_035318685.1 Ferruginibacter sp. | reverse complement strand
AGTTCTTAAGCTGAGGGAAATGAGCCCGCTTTGGGAAATGTATAAAGAAGGAATAGATCTGAGTACTATAGAGTGGGCGGCGCATTAGGTGATTAGTTGACAGGTTAAAAAGTTGAAGAGACCTGTCAGTTTAAATTTCTTTTCAACTAATAACATTTAAACTTTTAAACTATATTAAAATGGCATATTCAGAAAAAGTGATCGACCATTACCAGAATCCTAAGAACGTTGGTACGCTTGACAAAAGCGCTAAGAACGTAGGAACAGGATTAGTTGGCGCACCGGAGTGCGGTGATGTGATGCGTCTTCAAATTGAAGTAGATGATGCTACGGGTATGATAACCGATGCCAAATTCAAAACATTTGGATGTGGATCTGCTATTGCCTCGTCTTCCTTAGCTACAGAATGGCTGAAAGGAAAAAGCGTGGATGATGCACTGAAGATTGATAATATGGATATCGTGGAAGAATTGAACCTTCCCCCGGTAAAGATACACTGCAGTGTTCTGGCAGAAGATGCGATCAAAGCAGCCATTAACGACTACCGCGTAAAGAACGGCATGGATGTCATCAAGTTCGAGGAAAGCGTAGTTCATTAATAAGAGCTGTTAGCTGCAAACTATTAGCCCTTAGCAGAGCATGCTGGTGCTAAAAGCTAAAGCTAAAGCTAAAGGCTAAAAGCTAAAACAATGGTTGCAACAGAAAATTCAATTTACATAAGTGATAAGGCAAAAGCAAAGGTCACCAGCCTGATGAAAGACGCGGGTGTGGCCGATGATGCCTCTTATTTTTTGAGGGTTGGCGTGGTTGGCGGGGGATGCAGCGGGCTTAGTTACAAAATGGATTTTGACAACGAAGTGAAACCAATGGACCAGGTATTCGAAGACAAAGGAATAAAAATTGTTTGTGACCTTAAAAGCTTTTTATACCTCGTAAATACAGAACTTGAATTCAGTGACGGGTTAAATGGTAAAGGTTTTTATTTCAACAATCCCAATGCAAGTCGAAGTTGCGGATGCGGAGAGAGTTTCGCGGTATAAAATTTTTTTCATAACATAAATAAATTAGCCTCCCGTATCCCGGGAGGCTAATTTATTATAAGTACTCTTCATCTGCCGGGGGTATTGGTGGTAGCGGAGGAGCTGGTGGCAATGGTGGTGGTGGCGGAAGCTTCGGTAGACTGGGCGGAACCGGGGGAGCCGGGGGCGGAGGTAAAAGTTTTACCTGCTCAGGCGCCTTTGGCGGCTCGGGGGGAACTGGCGGTAGTGGTGGAAGCTCCCGGAACTCTTGTGGCGGCGAAGGCGGTGGCGGAGGCTCAACACCTGGTTTTGTTTGTTGTGCCGTAAGCTGTGCAGATATGACACAAACAGCAAGCATCATCGTGATCTTTTTCATATTGTAATTTTTTTACTGTGATGCCGGCTCCATTATATTCCACAAAAAAAGCCCCGTCAAAGAATGACGGGGACTGTGCAGTTGGTTTTGGGTAAACAACTTTTCGTGATAGATCTTTGAGCGATTGTTTGTCGGTGGTCAATGACTTATAAATGAATGTCTTTGATCAAAGATCCGGTAGGTGGCCGGTGTGTGGTTACCAGTTGTTTAGTAACCTGCCCGGTGTATATGACAGGGTGCTTTATTGAAATGCTGCATGTTGCGGATAACTTTCTTTTCTTCTGAGACGCAGGAACGCAAAGGATTTGATAAGTTAAGAGGTTTAAAAATCTTAATATATGGGTAATAAGAAACGCAGTTATACCTGTGTAATAGCCTGTTAAGTATTAAATTGCAGCAATTTTAGAATCTATGTGGAGCATCTGTAAAAAAGAACTGCAGCAATTTTTCAGTAATCTTACCGGTTACGTCACTATTGTTTTGTTCTTATTAGTGAACGGGATCTTTCTTTTTGTGCTCAACGACAGTAATATTTTTGATTTTGGCTATGCTTCTTTAGATAAGTTCTTCGAACTCGCCCCATGGATCCTGCTTTTTCTTGTTCCTGCCGTTACCATGCGTACACTTTCCGATGAATTTAAAGGAGGTACATTCGAGATATTGCAAACCCGGCCTTTGACCAAATGGCAAATAGTACTCGGCAAATATTTTTCTATTTTAATTGTATTGCTTTTTGTTATTGTTCCCACGCTGATTTATATCATCACCATTAAAACATTAAGTGCACAGGGGGGTATTGACAGTGGGGGCATTTTGGGAAGTTATATTGGTTTGTTCTTCTTAGCCGCTGTATTTGCAGCAATAGGATTATGCTGCAGTGGATTTACCAGCAATGCGGTTGTTGCATTTCTTATCAGTGCATTTGCCTGCCTGGTCTTGTATTTTGGATTCAATGCATTGAGCAAATTGCCTTTTTTTTCAAACGGGTTTGATTATTATGTTGAAATGCTGGGTATCGATTTTCATTACCGCAGCATCAGCCGGGGAGTAATGGACAGCCGCGATATGATCTATTTTCTAAGCGTAATTTTTCTTTTCTTATTGATCACTGTAAAAAGCCTGCATAAAAAATAATGGGGTTGTTAAAAAAAATATGGGACAGCAAGCTTTGGTTATTGATAACCATTGGGGGGTTGTTTGCCATCAACTGGCTCGCATCGCTTTACCATACCCGTATTGATCTCACCAACGAGAAACGCTTTACCTTATCCAACGCAACAAAAAAAGTATTAAATAAGATCGACGACGTGGTACAGGTTGATGTTTTTTTAAAAGGCGATTTTCCAAGCGGGTTTAAGAAACTGGCCAACAGTACTGAAGAAATTTTACAGGAATTTAAAGAGAGGGCCGGCAACAAATTTCAATATAATTTTATTAGCCCCGAAGAAAATGTTGAAGGAACAGACGTTAGATGGGCTGACACACTAAGCGCCCTGGGCTTGTATCCTATCAACCTGAAATCGCAATTAAAAGCAGGAGAACAGCAGCAATTACTTTACCCGGTAGCACTCATACG
>DATHEH010000073.1:0-4057 GCA_035318685.1 Ferruginibacter sp. | reverse complement strand
AGCATTGGACTTTTCCGGAATTTGGGGATATTTTCTCTACACTGGCAATTGCTTCAATCTTCATGCCTGCTATTACAGGTATTATTGCTGATAAATGGATAAATGCAGAAAAATTATATGGCATTTTGCATATCCTTTATGGGGTAGTCTTATTTTATGTTCCGAGTGTTAATGACCCAGACACTTTGTATTATGTTATTTTAAGTGCTATGATCTTTTACATGCCCACTATTTCACTTTCAAATTCTATAGCTTACACTATTCTCAAAAATAATAACTATGATGTTGTCAAAGTATTTCCTCCAATCCGTGTGTGGGGGACTATAGGTTTTATTGTAGCTATGTGGGTAACAAACCTTACTGGAAGTAATATAAACGCTACTCAATTCATAATTGGAGGTGCGGCAGCAATACTTCTCGGTATATATTCTTTCACTTTACCTAAATGTCCTCCTCCAAAAAGTATTTCAGAAAATGCCTCGTTACTTGAAAAATTAGGGTTGAATGCCTTTAAATTATTTGCCAATTACAAGATGGCGTTATTTTTCATTTTTGCAATGTTTCTAGGTGCTGCTTTACAATTGACTAATATGTACGGCGATCAGTTTATTTACAATTTTGGCACTATGCCGCAATATGCTGATTCGCTGGTTGTGAAATACTCTACAATTGTGATGTCTATTTCACAGATATCGGAAACTGTCTTTATTATTACAATTCCTTTTTTTCTAAAAAGATTTGGTATAAAGAATGTCATGCTGTTTTCGATGCTGGCTTGGGTACTGCGCTTTGGACTTTTTGCTTATGGTAATCCAGCAGATGGATTATGGATGATAGTACTTTCCTGTATTATATACGGTATGGCATTTGATTTCTTCAATATTTCCGGATCATTGTTTGTTGAAACAACCACTGACCCTAAAATAAGATCAAGTGCACAAGGTTTATTTATGATGGTAACAAATGGGATAGGAGCTTATCTGGGAAGTAAGATAAGTGGTTACATAATCGGGAAATATTTTGTTTTCACACAAGGTGTAACTGATTGGCATGGCATCTGGCTCACATTTGCTGGATATGCGTTAGTTGTCGCCATCCTGTTCTTCATCTTCTTTAAACATAAGCACGATCCCAAGGCTGTAGCCAACGTAACGCATTAATACATACTATAAATAAAAAAATCCCGGAACTATCAGTCCGGGATCTTTTTACTAAACCCTATAAGGATCACTTATGTTGTTCGATCTTTTTAACAAAATTAGCCTTGGGCTGTGCGCCTACTAATTTGTCAACAACCTGCCCGCCTTTTACAAAAAGGATGGCAGGGATACTGGTGATGCCGTAGTTCATGGATATCTGCGGGTTATTGTCCACGTTTACCTTGCCTACATTTACCTTTCCATCGTAATCTTTCGCCAATTCCTCAATTACGGGGCCTATTGCACGGCAGGGGCCGCACCATTCTGCCCAAAAGTCAATTACGGATAATTTATCGGAGTCCAGTACGTCTGTCTTAAAGTTTGCGTCTGTGAATTCTTGTGCCATAGTTATTATTTTTTAAATTTTGATTTACGCTTAGAGAGGAGCAAAATTAGTTCCAATTTTGATAATATGAAGTTATGACATATCCACAGCATGTGATGAAAAAGAAATGACGGGTATAGAGCCATTGTGGCTGGAAAAAGGCCCCAAAACCAGCTGCAAGGGAGGAAGCTGCAAGGGACAAGCAGGCGGTCTAAAAATATTACCGAAATAGATAGGACACTGAAAAATAAACTTCCCCCTTGAAGCTTGCAACTTGCAGCTTCCTCAATTATCTTTATTGCCTAAAACTTACACAACATGTACCTGATAAGAGAAGTATTCCAGGCAAAGCCCGGTAAAGCCAAGGACCTGGTAAAAATGTTCAAACAGGCAATTCCGCATTTCGAAAAGGAAGGGCAGGCAAAGAACATGAAAGTGATGACAGATATCGTCAGCAACTATTGGACCGTGGTAGTTGAATCTGAAACTGATGATATCGGCACTTTCTTCGCCAACATGCGTTCTGCAACCATGAGCGATGAGTTAAAAGACATCATGAAGGGTTATATGGATTGCGTGGAAGGTGGGAAGCGGGAGATATTTATGATCGAGTAACGTAACGTTTAAATCGTTTAAAAAGGTTTAAGAGGTTTATAAGGTCAGAGTTCTTAACGACTGAAACGTCTTAAATGTTTGCAATGCTTTAAACGTCTACGCAGTAACAACACTCACCTCTATATCTTTATTCTCATTTAAGAACAGCGCCATGTCATCATTCATGGTGAATCCTCTTTCCAGGGTGTACATGCCAACTTTATAGTTGTTCCTGGTATCAATGATATTGAATTTTATGGAAGACTTGCCAGGGTTGGTCTTTATATTTTTATCGATAAAATTCACCATGTCCTCATTGATGAACTGTGGCTCTACTTCAATGACCACCTGTTTGGTAAGGTTTGGTTTCACGGTCTCCAGTAAATGTAATTTACCCAGTTTGAAATCATACTGCTCACTGTTGTACCGCTGCCTGAAAGCGCCTTCTACCATTACGATCATTCCTTTTTCGAGGTAGTTTGTATATTTCACATAGTCCTCGCTCCATAACATGAATTCACTTTTACCACTGTAATCCTCGATCACCAAAACACCAAAATTCTTTCCGGCCTTTGTAAGCCTGTGTTGTGCATCAACCACCAGCCCTGCCAGCCGGAATTGTTTTGCGGGGTTGGGATGCGTATCTACTGCAGCTTTGAATTCATTATAATCAGCCAGCGTTGTGATATTATAATGTTTCATTTCAAACTTATAATTGTCCAGCGGATGACCACTCATGTACATACCCGTCACTTCTTTTTCATAGTCCAGTTGTACAGCAAGTTGCCAGGGTTCACAAACAGGTAATTTCGGCGGAACGATATCCGGCATTTGCAGGTCGCCGAATAAAGTATTGGTAGCACTTGCATTCTGTGCCTGGAAAATACTTCCGAATTTCAGGATCTTTTCAAGACCCTGCATATCCCCGGGAGCCTGGTAAAAATATTGTGCCCTGGTAATTCCTGAAAAGCAATCAAAAGCACCTGAATAAGCAAGGCTCTCCAATGATTTTTTATTGGCAGAGCGATGGTTGATGCGCTTTGCCAGATCGTAGATGGAACTATAATGGCCATGCTTAATTCTTTCCTCGATGATATTTTCAATGGCATTTTCACCAACGCCTTTTAAGCCACTGAATCCAAAACGTATCTCGCCGTTCTTATTTACCGCAAAACCATTTTGTGATTCATTGATATCAGGACCGAGCACCTTTAATCCCATACGCTTACATTCTTCCATAAAGAAGGTGATCTTCTCAATGCTTCCGGCATGATTCAAAACAGCTGCCATGTATTCACTTGGGTAATGTGCTTTTAAGTAGGCGGTCTGGTAGGCAACAAATGCATAGCAGGTAGAGTGTGATTTGTTGAATGCATATTGTGCGAATGCTTCCCAATCCACCCATACTTTTTCCAATACCGCTTTTGCATGGCCTTTTGCAGTGGCGCCTTCAACAAACTGCACTTTCATTTTATCGAGTACAGATTTTTGTTTTTTTCCCATTGCCTTACGCAATACATCCGCATCACCTTTACTGAAGCCCGCAAGTTTTTGAGAGAGCAACATCACCTGCTCCTGGTAAACCGTGATACCATAGGTCTCTTTTAAAAATTCTTCCATGTCTTCCAGGTCGTATTGTACCTGTTTCTTTCCATGCTTACGGTCAATGTATTCGGGTATGTATGCCATCGGGCCCGGGCGATACAATGCGTTCATGGCAATAAGGTCGTCAAACTTATCCGGCTTAAGCTCACGTAAATATTTTTGCATACCCGGACTTTCAAACTGGAAGGTACCATTGGTATCACCCAATTGGTAAAGCCTGTATGTTTTCTCGTCATCCAAAGGAATATCATCGATCTCTATGCTTACACCATGATTTTGTTTGATGAGCTGAAGCGCCGTTTTTAAAATACTTAATGTTTTTAATCCCAAAAAG
>DATHEH010000072.1:0-14143 GCA_035318685.1 Ferruginibacter sp. | reverse complement strand
CAAATTACAAATTGGAGCGGAGCCATTGCTTTTATGGCTAATATCTTATTCACATCATATTGTGTGGATTGGGTGCAATTTTTTAACGAAATGCTAAGTATTGGACAATGTAAAAAAGTTTTAAATAAAACCGGAAAACAGTTTAAAGAAGAAGAAATAGCAAAATTAAGAGAAGTGCTGTATCAAATTGCACAAATGGATTACAATCAATTTAAAAAACAAAACGAAAATGACAAAGAACGTAATTATTTATACCAGAGTCTCAACTGATGAGCAAGCTGACAGAGGTAATAGCTTAACTAATCAGGAGATGGTTATAACTCAATACTGTAAAATAAAAGGATATAATATCCTTAAACACTTTAAAGAAGACTATTCAGCAAAAACATTTAACAGACCTGAATGGATAGAATTATTGAAATATGTAAATTCAAACAAAAAGTTAGTTGACTCAATTTTAATATTAAGATGGGACAGATTTTCACGCAACCAAAAAGAGGCTACTAACCAAATTGATAACCTAAATAAAATGGGTATTAAGGTTGAATCAATAGAACAGCCCTTAGATCTAGATATTCCTGAAAGTCAATTATTATTGAATATTTATCTCACAATACCGGAAATAGAAAATAAGAAAAACTCTATCCGGACAATTGAATGTTCAAGGGCTGCAAGGATAGCTGGATGTTGGACAGGTACTGCTCCAGTTGGTTATAATAATTGTAGAGACTCTAATAATAAATCTACCTTAATTAGAAATGAAAAAGCAGAACTTGTATTAGAAGCATTTCAAGAAGTAGCAAACAATCAAAAGTCTGTTGATAAGATAAGAAAAGAGTTCTCTAAAAAGGGATTGAGACTTAGTAAGCAGTCTTTTTTAGACATGTTAAGAAATATTGCATATACCGGACGGATTGTTGTAAAAGCATTTAAAAAGGAAGATGCCAAAACAGTTGATGGCCTTCATGAAGCTATAATTTCTGATGGTCTTTTTCAAACCGTAAAAAACGTATTAGCTGGTAAAAAGAATGTTCATCAAAAGAGCCGTAAAGAAGATGAGAACTTTCCGTTAAGAGGGCATTTGTTATGCCCATTATGTAACGGATCTTTGACAGGAGGAAAATCAAAAGGAAGTACTAAATATTATAATTATTATAAGTGTCAGCAGAATTGCATACCAAATATTAGAGCTGAAGAAGCTAATGATCAATTTGTAAATTTTTTGGCAACATTAAATATATCATATGAAGTAAGTGTTCTTTATCAACAGGTGATAGAAGATGTTTTTAAAACGAATGAGGGGGATAACAGGATCAAGGCACAGAGCATATCTAAAAAAATTGAGGATATTAATGCTGGCCTTGAAAAAGCTAATGAGAAGTATTTTGTAAGCGGTGTTATTGATGACGATACATACAAAACGGCAATAAAGCAGTTAAATAAAACTAAGGCTGATTTGAATTGTGAGTTATCTGAGCTTCAAATTAAAGATGATATATTATTAAAATATACCAGATTTGCCTTTCCTTTCCTTAATAATTTGGATATGTATTATCAAAGCTCTACCCTTCATACAAGGAAATTTATAGTTAGTTCGATATTTCCTGAAAAATTGTATTATTCTGAAAAAAGTTATCGAACCACAAAACTGAATGAGGTCTTAGCTCTGATATGTAATACAGGCAATCCTTTTCAAACAAAAGAAAATAGAAAAGCCTTGAAAAATCAAGGCTTGTCTACTATGGCTCCCCCTTCAGGACTTGAACCTGAGACCCTCTGATTAACAGTCAGATGCTCTAACCAACTGAGCTAAGGAGGAGTGTCCGTTTCAAACGGGAGGCAAAAATAAGGTTTTTTAAGTTTTGTATGAAATAATGGGTTGAAAACTTTGGGTAATGTACATCCCGGGAATAAAAAAGATCCCGCATTACACGGGATCTGGGGCTATACTCCTATAAAAAATATTGGCTATACTTTTATATATGGAATTAAATGTAAAAGTTTCTCCTGCTCACCATGGTCCTGCTCCTGCGCTGGATGTTCCACAAGTCAGCTGTGCTGAAGGTCCTGGGCCTTGCAATGGCAAGGCTTTCCTTTACTACCTTGGTTAAGGTCTCCACGTCTTTCCTGGTTAAGATGTTGATCGTGTTCTCGTTTTGCTTTTTCATGACTATACTTTTTTGCTTTATTTACTTTTTATACTTTATTTACTTTCCTATGCTGTTATGGCCGCGAATGTCAGGGCTATCATGGCAAGGAGGAAAAGGTAAAATTTCATGGCTATACTTTTTACTTTATATACTTTATTTACTTCCTTACGCATACCTGCGGCTTACCATTGTCCTGCTCCTGCGCTGGATGTTCCATAATTCGGCGCTGCTGAAGGTCCTTGGCTTTGCCAGGGTTTCGGGAGTTACAGTAGTTAATTCTTTCATTTCTTCCTTACTGATCGGGCTGAAGGTTGTTGTTTGCTTTTTCATGACTTTAATTTTTTATTGTTTTAATAGTTGGTTGCTTTTTTTATCTCCTTTACCTCTTTTTCTCTTTTTGCTCTTAGTTTCTCTTTATTTCCCCTTTGATAACACAAAGATAGGGTTATATTTGGTACTATGCAACACAAAGTACCAAGTATTTTTTAGTAGTAGGTGTGCTTATAGGCCTATCCCTTTATTGAAATGTTTAACGATCAATGGGTTAGATAAGTTACAAACCAGAAAAAATATTTTTTGTATTGGTAAGATTGGTAATGGATATGGATAAATGGTAGAATTTTGAGGGAGAACGGGGGAGGATTGGGATGACTTTTGGATGACAATTCTAAGGGAGGTGTAATTTAATTAGGAATAGACATGGATTTACCACGGAGACACGGAGAGAAGACAACACAGAGGCCACGGAGAATCCTTAGTGACCTCTGTGCCCATCTTTGTGTCTTTGGGGTAAATTCATCTTTGTTTTATATTTAATATACAAACCGCGGCAGTAGTTCAGTTGGTAGCCCGCCATTTGCGGATCCCAAGCTAAGGGCCGGGGGTTCCCTTTTGCCGCTCAATGGCTAGGTCATAGTTCATGGCGTATGGTTCATGTTAGTCTCTAATGATATAAAGGCAATTATTTGATACGACACTCAATAAATAGACGGGCACTACTATGAACCATCAACTATGAACCATGAACTTACTTGATCTCCAAATCCTTCACGTTCCTGTTATGCAGTTTCCCGATCTTCATCCAATCCAACATAGAGCCCATTACGAAGTTTAAAAAAATACGGCTGTAAGTACGGTAAACTGCCTCACCGCTGAAGATCCTGGTGAGGTGCCGTTGCATATGCGGGCCAATGAACCTTCCGAATGCGGTATCCAGCCTGTCTTGTCCTACTTTGAATAAGGTAAACAGGCGGCCGCTGTACCAGGTATCTACCAGTTTTTGCCAGATCCTGAGTTCGTAAAGCTGCTCTTTCTGGTATCGTTTAAAAGCGGCATCGGTTCCCTCTTCAATGGCGCCGGCTGCACGGAAAGCTCCTTTAATAGCAAGAAATAATCCTGATGAAAAAATGGGATCCAGGAATCCCCCGGCATCACCGGTGAGTAACCAGTTCTTTCCATACATGCATTGAGAGATGAGCTGGTAATTATTATACTGAACAACGCCGGTTTCTCTTTTGGCGTTTTTGGTGAACTTACTTAATACTTCATCTGCTTTTAATATATTGTCATACTGCTCTTCCTTTGTTGCCCCGAATTTCTTTAAATGTTCGGGATCTATTACCACGCCAACCGATACACGGTCGGGTAAGGGTATCCTCCATGTCCAGCCTTTTTGTAAACGGTGCAGGTGAATATTATAGGGTTCGATCTTTTCTGCATTGCTTAAATGGGCAAACACCGCAACGTCTTTACGGTACCCTTCCTTTGCAGGAATATTCAGCATGCGGGAGATCATACGTGAACGACCCGTGGCGTCTACAATAAGATCGGGCTGACCGTTGAAATGATCGCCGGTAGCAGCAATGGTATCCTCGCTTATCTTTATTTCATCGGTATCCCCTACCCGCTCAAGCTTTGCGGCCTGGTTAAAAAAGGTTACGCCTTCACGAACGGCAAGGTCAAAAATGGTCTTATCAAATTTTGTACGCGGAACATTATAGGCATAGGGTGGAAGCCCGCCGCCGCCGAAACTAAAGGGCGATGAAGCTTCTTCATCCTTGCTTACCCATACCGAAGCGCCGGGTTTATAGGTGCTGTAGGTCTTTATCTCGTCTTCCACGCCCAGCTCACGCAGCATGGGGATGATGGCGGGGACCAGTGATTCGCCGACGATTATCTCCGGGCGCTTTTCCAGGTAAAATACGGCGACCTTGAAGCCTTTTCTTTTTAATAAGGTTGCCAGGGCGCAACCGGAAGGGCCACCGCCAATGATTGCAACTGTTCTGATTTTCTTTTTCATAATTAAAATGCGTAGGCAAATTAATAAAGAAATTAGTTTGAACCACATAGAAGGATAGAAAACATTAGAAGATGTCCTTTAGCACAACTTTATACCGGTAGATGAAGTTCAGTGTTCTTAGGGGTTAATTTTTTTTACCACGGAGTCACAAAGATGGGCACGGAGGACACAGAGAGGATCCTGATTATACCCTCTCTGTGTTCTTGGTGAAAGACCTCCGTGTCTCCGTGGTAAAAATGATCTAACCTGTATAGCTCAATAAAAAACCTCCGGAAGGGGGAGGCTTTACAATATTTATTAAAAAACATTTATCAAAAATTAAACGCCCCCGCAATCCCAAACACATTCGGCTTATTATCATTCATTCCTTTCATATAAGAAAGCCGTATCTCAATATTCTTATGCTGTCGCCCCACCCCGATCCTCACACCGCCATTCGCAGCCGGTCCAAAAGTATTGGACGAATAACTGTCTACATAGGAACCCGAATAGGGGTCATAAGTATCGGTCAAAAAATCACCGTGGTGATAACCAAAACCGGCACCAACAAACCAGCCGAATTTTTGGGTATTTTCTTTTGTTGAGCCACGACCCATATTTAAGTTAATGATCAGCGGCGCCTGGAAAACAAAACCTACGGAACTGTTACCATAGGTATCCCCATAGATATCGGTTGATGTGGAAGTACTCGCAGAGATACCCAACACCAGCGGCACACCGGCCGAAACAGAAAGGCTTCCGGTTTCTACAAAATTGATACGGGGGAAATACGTAAAGCCTTCGCCGAACCCGATGTCGCTGTTACTGCCCCGGGCAGTGGTGCTGCCGATAACAGTGATACCAACACCATGCATGAAGGTTTGGGAATAAGAACTGCTGAAGCACAGGAATAATGCAACAGCCAGGATGAGCTTTTTCATAATTTGTTTTAGTTTAAAATAAGGGTTAAGGAATGTTATCCTTCTACGGAGCAAAAATAGAAAAAGGGAATTAAAAATTAAGAATTAAGAATTAAAAATTCCTTCTAGGTCAAGGGTATTTAATAGTGTAAGCATTAAAATTTAATTGGCAACAACAAAGGCTTCGGGCATTTAAAAAATTCTTAATTCTTAATTGATGTAATATCCTTAATTAAAAAAGCTACCCGGTTTTTACACCAGGTAGCCTTTGCATGTTTTACAGTAGAACTGTAATTATTTTTTGAATACTATTTTAGTCATTCATGATATAGGATAAAATATTGTCTTAGCTAAATAAACCACCTTTCTTTAATTCACGTGTGCCTTGTCCGATCAGGAATCCGTTTTGATAGATCTGGACAGTGTAACTTCCCTGTAAGAAATTAGCACCCGGAACGAAAGCGAATTCTACATTTTTCATTTTAGCTGTTTCCAGGTCAACCGGTACTTTAGCTGTAAATGCTTTATCACCTTCTTCACGTGTAGTGAAAGTTTCTGATCCTGTATTGATCGGCTTGCCATCAGGTCCGATAACCAATACATAAACATCGGTCATACCTGGTTGAGCAATACGGTTCATTACGTCAAAGCTAACAACGAACTTGTCAACACGCTTTGCTGTAGTTGAAACTTTTTCTTTACCGTTATTTTTTACATTGATCGGTGTAATTACAATGTTAGAAGCATTTAATGTAGAAGCTACATCAACTTTCTTCTCCAGTTCAACCTTTGCTGTTGTAGTAGTGGTCAGGTCTGTAGTTAATTTTTCTTTTTCCTGTGTCAATACTACTTTGTCGTTGGTTAAAGTCTGGTTGTCCTGTGTTAAACGGGCAACTTCTGCTTCCATTGAAGTGATCTTCTCATTCAAAGAAGCGATCAGTGTTTTTGCTCTTGACAATTCAGCCGCTGTAGCATTCCTTTTATTTAAGATGCTGCGGATCTCTGCTTTTGTCTTGGTAATTTCACTGTTCTTTTCTGTCAACTGGCTTTGTAAGCCTGTATTGATACTTGACATAGAATCAAGACGGGCAAGTGATGCATCAAAACTGTTTTGAACGTCACTCTTTTCAGTACTTACTTTAGCGATTTGAGTCTCTTGTTGCTGGATGGTATCTGAAGATTGATTCTTTGCATAGATCAAATAACCTGATACAGCAATAAGGGCTGCAGCCAAAACACCGATGATAGCATTCTTAGAATTGTTATTCTTAGTTACTACTTTAGTGTGTCCTGAAGGGGTTGGAAAATTTGTTTCGGTCATAATATTGAGATTTAAAGTTGAAAAATCGTGTTCTGGTTAAAAGTCTATTTCCTGACTTCTGTCCGCCTGAAATCCAAAACCGTGCCATAAACAAAAAACGTTTAAAAACAGGCGATAAAAGTTAAATTCATTAACAAGTAGAGGGGTTTAAGGCTAATTGAGCGCAGTTGAAGGCTTACCGGAGACGCAGAGATGTGCACAGAGAGGACCTTTATAATGAGCAAAGCGTAATAGTTTATATACCCTCATTGTGTTCTCCGTGAAAGATCTCCGTGTCTCCGTGGTAAAAAATATTTCGTGCTTCCATGGTAAAAATATTCTTCTCACATCCCTGAAAGCGTGAATGATAATCATCTTTATTAAAATGGCTATCTTCGATACCAATAAGTTACAATGAATGAATTTGATACCATAATAATAGGATCAGGTGCGGGAGGGTTATCTGCGGCGATATGCCTGGCCAGGGCAGGACAAAAAGTAGCCGTTATCGAACAACATTATGTACCGGGAGGATGGTGCCATAGCTTTTATGTTGACGGGCACAGGTTCAGCCCGGGGGTACATTATATAGGCCTGGTTGATAAGGGCCAGTCAACAAGCAAACTTTATGAAGGCCTCGGCATTGCGAATGACCTTGTTTTTTTCAGGATGAATGCAAAAGCATATGAACATTGCCGGATCGGCAATGAACGTATCGATATGCCTGCGGGGGTTGACGAACTTTATGCATCACTGGCCGAAAGATTTCCAAAAGAAAAAAAAGGATTGAAGAAGTACCTGCAGCTTGTACGCAATGTAAGCAGGGAGATACACCTTATTCCAAAGATGAAGGGCTTCTGGGATCATATCAGCATTCCTTACCGCACCCGTCATCTTGGTAAGTACGCTTTATTCTCTTTAAAAAAAGTAGTGGGCTGGCATATTAAGGACCCGCTGTTACAAAAGGTTTTAAATATTCAATGCGGCGATCACGGGCTTCCTCCTTCAAAAGCAAGTTTCCCTTTGCACTGTGCATTGATGGATCATTATTTTCATGGCGGCTTTTATCCAATGGGCGGAGGCGCAGCCATTGTAAAAGCGATGACCACGGCGATCAAAAAATATGGCGGCGAGATCAGGACGGGCGTGGGAGTAAAAAAGATATTACTGGCCGGCGATAAAAAATTACACGCTATTGGGGTAGAACTGCAGAACGGTGAAAAGATCATGGCCAAAAGGGTAGTATCAAATGCAGACCCTGCATCAACCTATAAACTCGTTGGCGCACAGAACCTGAGTGATAAACTTTTAAAAAGGCTGGCAAAGACAAAATATTCCGTTACCTCGCTGATGTTCTTTTTAACGGTGGAAATGGATGTTCGCAAAGCCGGTCTTGATTCGGGTAATATCTGGCTCATGCCCAACCGCGACCTCGACGATCTTTATAAAGATCTGACAGCAGTTGACATTTTAGCAACGGATGAATTCCCTGCGCTCTTTATCAGTTGCTCCTCTTTAAAAGACCCCGCGAGCTTCAACGGAAAGCAGCATACCATTGAAGTGGTAACCTTTATTGACTACGATTCTTTCAAAGCATACAAGGATGAAGGGAGTGAGCATTCAACAGCGTACCTGGAATTTAAAGACAAGCTTGCTGAAAAATTAGTGAACACGCTTGAAAAAGTTATTCCCGGTATCCGTAACCATATCGTAAAAATGGATGTAGGTACGCCCATGACCAACGAGCATTATATAAGGTCCACCAGGGGAAATGTATACGGTACCGAAAAAGGATTCTGGCAAACCGGTCCTTTCTCTTTTACCAGCCAGAGCGAAATTGAGAACCTCTACATGTGTGGTTCCAGTATCATGTCGCATGGCGTGGCGGGTTCCAGTTATTCGGGGGTGAAAACAGCGGCTAAAATTCTTGGGTGTGAAGAGGAAGACCTGGTAAAGCCCGACGGCACACAAAGTATCCGTATCTATGACGCAGAAGATTGCGCTCAATGGCCCGAATGGCTGCAGCAAAAAATTGCGGATAAGAAGAGAAGAGCTGAAAGAAAAGTGGCCCATGCTGTTAGCACTGTTTCAATTTAAAAAATACCGCCAGGCTGTGCCTGTTGAACGTGATAAACCTATAAGGTTTTTAAAACCTTATAGGTTTATTTCACTACCTCTTAAGCTCAGAATGACAAAGGCTACAACTCATTTGTTTAACGCCCGCCTTATTCCCCCGAATGTTTTAATTTTATCCCTTTAGCACAAGCTTATTTAATGACAAATAATTATAATAATGGCCGGTTCTGTTTCGCTGAAAGAGAAATTTGATCTTGTTCAGGCCTGTGTTATTATTCCTACCTATAACAACGCAGCTACACTCGCGGGGGTAATTGAAGGAGTAGCGGCATACAGTGAACATATTATTGTGGTAAATGACGGCTCTACGGATAATACCATTGAAGTAGTGCGGTCTTACCCATCTGTGCAACTCATCAGCTATCCGAAAAACGTGGGAAAGGGCTGGGCACTCCGCAAGGCATTTACTTACGCGGCTGAAAAGGGCTATAAATACGGCATTACCATTGATTCAGACGGGCAGCATTTTGCAAAGGACCTTCCCTTATTCATCAATAAGATAGACCAGCAACAGGACGCTATTATCATCGGCGCCCGCAATATGGACCAGGCTTCTGTTCCGGGCGGCAGCAGTTTTGGCAACCGCTTCTCTAATTTCTGGTTTTGGGCCGAAACAGGCATCGGGAGTCCTGATACACAATCGGGCTACCGCCTCTATCCATTGCAGCCCTTGCAGCACATGCGCTTCATCACCCGTAAATATGAATTTGAAATAGAGGTTTTGGTAAGGGCCGCATGGAAAGGAATAAATATTGAGTCGGTGCCGGTCACGGTTTACTATGCACCAAAAGAAACGAGGGTATCACATTTTCGTCCTTTTAAAGACTTTGCACGCATCAGCGTATTGAATACGGTATTGGTGTTGATCAGCTTCCTGTATATAAAGCCACGTGATTTTATAAGAACGCTTTTTAACAGGCAAAAATTCAGGAAACTTTTAAATGATCATTTGTACCATCCCCATCACTCTGCACAGTTAAAAGCAACATCGGTTGCATTTGGCGTGTTCATGGGGATTGTGCCCATCTGGGGTTTTCAATTGGTTACGGCCATCTTCCTGGCCATATTATTAAAGCTGAATAAACCGCTGGTGATCGTTGCGGCAAACATCAGCATACCGCCGATGATACCGGTGATCATTTTTCTGAGTTATAAAATGGGATCGTTCTGGATGGGCGCCGGGGCCATGGACTTCGACTTTAGCAAATCGATCACCATCTCATCAATTAAACAGAACCTGCTGCAGTATGTTTACGGCAGCATCACACTTGCCATTGTTGCCGCGGCCGTTTTCGGCCTGTTAACTTTTATATTGCTGAAATTGGTTGGTAAAAAAACGGCGGTTGTTTCATAAGCTGAAAAAGAGATGAAGAAAATATTCATTGATATCTATATTTTTTTTGAAAAGCGTCGCCCGGCTTTTTACACTACCCTTATTGTAAGTTTTTTAATTGCAGGTTTTTTTGCTTCGCGGGTAAAACTGGAAGAAGACATTTCCAGGATCTTACCGAAGGATAAAAAAATAGAAAAGCTCAACCAGGTTTTTCAGAACTCCAAATTCATGGATAAGCTGGTGGTAACCGTATCCTTAAAAGATACCACGGCCGCCGCACAGCCCGATAGCCTCGTTGCTTATGCAGACAGCCTTGTACAGGACATACGTGAAGAGCTAACTCCTTATATCCGTAAAATAGACGACAAGGTTGACGAGGGATTGTCGATGGAATTATTTGGGACCATCAGCGATCACCTGCCCGTTTATTTAAATGACAAGGATTATGACGCCATTGATTCCCTCATTACCCCGGAAAAACTTAAAGAAACCCTGGAACAAAATTTCCGGACCCTTACCTCACCCGCCGGGCTGGCTCTAAAGACCATGATCAGCAAGGATCCCGTAGGTATCAGTTTCCTTGGGTTAAAAAAATTACAACAATTACAATACGACGAGAATTTTGAGCTCTATGATAATTACGTAGTCACAAAGAATATGAAGCAGCTCCTGCTTTTTATCACGCCTGTTTATCCTTCCGGCAACACGGGCAAAAATGCATTGTTGCTGGAGGGCCTGGACAATATTATTAATGAACACAACACAAATAATATAAGCGCTTCTTATTTTGGCGCCACAGCCGTTTCTGCAGGCAATGCTTTGCAGTTAAGAAAAGATTCGTTGCTTACCCAGGGAATAACCGTTCTTTTCATCATTGTTTTTTTGGGATTTTATTTCCGAAAAAAAACTGCGCCCTTTATAATTCTTATCCCTGTTTTGTTCGGCGCTTTGTTCTCACTGGCCTGTATTTACTTTATAAAAGGAAGCATATCCGTCATTGCATTGGGCACGGGATCGGTAGTGCTGGGCATTGCCGTTAATTATTCACTGCACGTTTTTAATCATTACCGGCATACGGGTAATATGCGGCAGCTGATAGCTGATCTTGCAGAACCGATGACCGTGGGCAGCTTTACCACCATTGGCGGTTTTTTATGCCTGCAGTTCGTGGAATCAGAAATGCTGAAGGACCTGGGGTTGTTTGCGGCATTCAGTTTGATCGGTGCATCGCTGAGCTCCCTCATCTTTTTACCACAGCTTATCGCAACTAAAAAAGAACAGGCAACGCACAACACAGAAAAATTCTCATGGATCGACAGGCTGGCTGCCTACCGCCCGGAATATAATAAATGGCTTGTACTTGTCATTCTTCTTTTAACCATCCTGTTTGCACGGTGGGCGGGTAAAGTGGGTTTTGAATCAGACATGCAGAACATGAACTTCATGACCGCCAAATTAAAGCAGTCGGAAAAAGAACTCAACAATATCAACCAATACGCTTTACAATCCGTTTACCTCGTCACCGAAGGCAAAACACTGGATGAAGCACTGCTGAACAACGAAAAACTGGTCACAAAAATTGAAAAGCTGGAAGGCCTCGATGTTGTGACAAAATATTCAGGTGTATCCTCGCTCATCATTTCTGATGCATTGCAAAAAGCAAGGATCGAAAGATGGAAGCAATACTGGACAGCAGAAAAAAAACAGGCATTGCTGTCAACGCTGGAGAAAGAAGGCGCCGCTTTAAAATTCAATGCATCTGCATTTGACCAGTTCAAACAGATGCTGGATAAAACATACGAAACGGTTGGCCCCGGGGAGATGGCGGCCGTACGCAAAAATTTCCTCGACGATTATATTACCGAAAAGCCCGGCGAAGCAAGGGTGGTAACCCTGGTTAAGATCTTCCCCGAAAAAAGACAGGACATCTATAAAACCTTTGACAGCGATGAAAATGTAACGGTACTCGACAAGCAATACCTCACCAACAGGCTGGTGGAGATCATCAATGCTGATTTTACCCGCATTGCTTTAATGACCTCCTTCCTGGTATTCTTTGTTCTGCTCATCATGTATGGAAGGATCGAACTGACACTTGTTTCCTTTATCCCAATGCTCATCACCTGGATATGGATACTGGGTATTATGGGGATGGCGGGCATCCAGTTCAACATCATCAACATCATTGTATCGGCGCTGATCTTTGGCCTGGGTGATGATTACAGCCTCTTCATCATGAATGGCCTGCTGCAGGAATATAAGACCGGCAAAAAAAATCTTTCCTCTTTTAAGTCATCGATCATCTTATCTGCCATTACCACCATCGCGGGACTTGGCGTTTTGATATTCGCAAAGCATCCTGCACTAAGATCGATCGCACTTATCTCTATCATCGGTATTGTTTGTGTTGTTATCATGTCGCAGATACTAATCCCCTTCTTCTTTAATATTTTAATAAGGAACAGGGTCAGGAAGAACCGCTTTCCCTGGACGGCCTGGGGATTCATCAAATCATCATTTGCTTTTTCTTATTTTATTGGCTGGAGTGTTACCCTCACACTCGTTGCGTGGATATTTGCGTTATTCAATATTAAGGAAAGGGGAAAATTAATTTATCATACCATCATTGCAAAAGTTTGTCACCGGCTGATGTATATCATGATCAATGTAAAAAAGAAGATCATTAACCCGCAGCAGGAAAAATTTAAGGAGCCGGCCATCATCATTGCTAATCACCAGTCCTCGCTGGATATATTGCCATTGATCATGTTGCATCCAAAGCTCATCATGTTCACCAATAACCGGATCTGGAATTCACCGCTGTTTGGTAAAGTGATACGCATGGCAGATTATTTTCCCGCAGAACAAATAGAGACCGACATGAGCCAGGTAGAAGAAAGGATAAAGAATGGTTATTCTATAATCATCTTCCCTGAAGGAACGCGTTCGGAAGACGGCGTGATAAAAAGATTTCATAAAGGCGCTTTTTACCTTGCTGAAAAACTTAATGTGGATATATTACCGGTCATGATCCACGGCACGGATTATACACTTACCAAGCAGGACCAGCTTTTAAAAGACGGACAGGTGACCATTAAATTCTTACCCAGAATAAAACCCGGTGATACAGATTTTGGGAACGGCTATGCAGAAAGAGCAAAACTTGTTGGGCGTTATTTCAGGCAGGAGTTCGCAACTTTGAAGAAAGAGATCGAGCAGCCTGCTTATTTCAGGGAGAAATTAATTTATAACTACCTGTACAAAGGGCCTGTGCTGGAATGGTATATGAGAACAAAGACCCGCCTTGAAAAAAATTACCAGGTATTTCATGAGCTGGTGCCCACTAAGGGTAAGATACTCGACATGGGTTGTGGTTATGGTTTTATGCCTTACATGTTATCTTTTGCTGCACCGGAAAGGGTGATCACCGGCGTGGATTATGATGAACAAAAAATTGAAACGGCAGAACACTGCTTTAGCAAAACAGCAAATGTTAATTTTATACACGCTGATGCAGTTAATTTTAATTTTGAAAAATATGACAGCATTATCCTTGCCGATATGCTGCATTACCTGCAGCCGGCAGACCAGTTAGCGGTGATCGACAAATGTATTGCCGGTCTTAATGCCGGTGGTACTGTTATTATAAGAGACGGGGATAAGGATGTTGCAGGGCATAAAAGCACCAGGCTCACAGAATTATTCTCTACAAAGATTTTGAGTTTTAATAAAACAGCGGGAAAGGGATTGAGTTACCTGTCGGGCAGCACCATCAGGGAGATCGCAGCGAAGAATGGCATGTCGTGCAGGGAAATAGCGGATTCAAAGATTACGTCGAACACGATATTTATTTTAAAAACTAATAAAGAGAATTGAACCACATAGGATCATAGGCACATAGTAGTTTAATCTGCTGCGATCTCAGTAGGTTGTCAGGCTGAGTGTGTTGGAGCTGGGTTAATATTAAAACCTGCCTTTGTCGCCCTTCGACAAGCTCAAGGATGACAAAGGCTGACATACTCTTCT